>JBASFN010000033.1:0-4449 GCA_049653045.1 Alphaproteobacteria bacterium | reverse complement strand
TGAAGCATTTTGGTGTCAATGCGCCTGTCTATATTCCTGATCGCCTCACCGAAGGCTACGGCCCGAATCTGGAGGCATTGCAGGCCTTGAAGAACGATGGGGCAGAGATCGTTTTTCTGCTCGATTGCGGCACGACCGCGTTCGATATAGTGGCGCAGGTCGAAAAAATGGGGCTTAGGATCATTATTCTCGATCACCACGAAGCCGAAGAAAAACTCCCTGCCGCCAGCCATATTGTCAATCCCAAGCGCAAGGATGATGAATCCGGGTTATCAATGCTTGCGGCTTGCGGCGTGACATTTATGGCGTGCGTGGCCATCAATGCTGCTTTGAAAAAAAGGACAGGGCAGCCAGGGCCTGCTTTAAAGGAGTGGCTGGATATTGTGGCACTTGGCACGGTGTGCGACATGGTTCCCTTGACCGGAGTGAACCGTTTATTTGTCAGGGCTGGATTTGAAAGAATGGCCAGAAGGGAAAATCCCGGCCTTAAAGCATTACTTGAAACTGCAAAGGTCAACGGTGATCCAGATGTGTTTCATGCCGGGTTCATTCTGGGGCCGCGTATCAATGCCGGGTCACGCGTTCATAAGGCCGATCTGGGGGCAAAATTACTCTCCACCGATGATGCAGAAGAGGCACGCAATATTGCGTGGACGCTTCACGATTGCAACGAAAAACGCAAAGAAATTCAGGCGCAGATGGAAGCCGAAGCACTGGATAGGGTGGAAAAACTTGGGCTGGATCAGTATCCCGCCATTGTCGTCGGTGACGAAAGCTGGCATCCGGGATTGGCCGGACTTGTGGCAGGCCGCTTGAAGGAAAAATACGGCAAACCGACCTGCATTATTACATACACGGAGAATGGCGGCGGCGTACGCGAGGGAAGAGGGTCTGGCCGTTCGGTTCCGGGGATCAATATTGCACAGGTTTTCATTGATGCGCGAACGATTGGCCTGATTGAAAAGGGCGGCGGGCATGCTATGGCGGGCGGGTTTACGGTTCTGCCGGAAAAAGTCGAGGATTTCAGGGTTTTTATTTACGATCATGTGGGTCGGCAGCAGAAATCAAGCACGGCAAATAGTGAAACGATCATTGACGGTGTTTTATCAGTGCGTGGAGTGCGTGCAGATTTTGTAAAACTGATCCAAAATTCTGTCGGTCCTTTCGGGCAGGAACATCCCGAGCCGTTATTCGCGCTAAATAATGTACAAATTCATAGCGCAGACGTGGTGGGCGGGAGCCATGTACGAGTCATGGCAGGCGACTGGGAGGGCGGCGCACGATTAAAGGCCGTAGCCTTTCGCGCCGTCGGCACGCCGCTTGGCGATGCTCTTTTGAAGGTCGGGCGGCGATCATTTCATTTATGTGGCACTTTAAAAATCAATGAATGGCAAGGCCGGGAAAGTGTCGAGATGCATATCAAAGACGCCGCTTTTGCGCTAGAATCCGGAGAGGAGAAAATACCCGCATGAAACCGTTCGATCCATCTGAAGTCCGCCATTTATTCCCGTCGCTCAATCAAACCGTTAATGGAGGCAAGCCGATTTTCTTTGACGGCCCCGGCGGCACGCAAGTGCCCGAAACCGTGCTGAAGGCAATGAACAGCTATTTTTTAACGGGCAGTAGCAATCTGATCTTAAGTGATTTTTTCAGCGTAAAAAATGTGAAGGATATTGTCAGGACGGCGCGGGAAAAGGGCGCGGCTTTTTTTAATGCATCGCCGGGGGAGATTATCTTTGGTGCAAATGCGACGACATTGACAGCCCATTTGAGCCGCTCGATCAGCCGGGAATGGAATCCCGGCGATGAAATTATCCTGACCGATTCAGATCACAGCGCGAATGTGTCCTTCTGGAAGATGGCCGCCGAGGATCGCGGTGTCAAATGGCATGCGGTGCGATTAAAGCCCGAGGATTGCACGCTGGACTACGCGCACTATGAAAGCCTGCTCTCAAAAAAGACAAAATTTGTTGCCTTTACGATGGCATCGAATGTCAGTGGATCAGTGACGGACGCGGCAAGAATGGTGAAGGGTGCAAAATCCGTCGGCGCAATGACCTATGCCGATGCAGTGCATTATGCACCGCATTTTCTGCCGGATGTCCGAAAACTCGGTTGCGATTTCATGTCCACGTCCCCTTATAAATTTTTCGGGCCGCATATTGGTATGCTGTATGGCAGGCGCGAAGTGTTAGAAAAGTTGCGTCCTTATAAAGTTGAGCCAATATCCGCCGATCCACCGGAATGCTGGGAAACCGGAACGCAGAATTTTGAAGCGCAGGCAGGATTTTGCGCCGCTATTGATTATATGGCCTCGTTAGGCGAGGGAGATTCCTTAAGGAAAAGACTGGAAACATCCTATGACCGGGTTGGGATGTATGAAAAAGAATGGGGGCGCAGGTTTCTGGAGCGTGCAAAAACCTTTAAGGGATTGAAGGTTTGGGGGATCATCGACCCGGTGCGCCTGCAGGAACGCACGGCAACTTTTGTCCTGACGATTGAGGGAAAAGCCCCTCAGGCCGTCTCAGATCATCTCGCCAGAAACAACATCAGCACAGGCGCGGGAAGTTTTTACGGCGTTGGCGTTACAAAAACGCTTGGGTTGCTGGACAAAGGCGGCGTCGTGCGCGTGGGATGCGTGCATTATAATACGTTTGAAGAAATGGACAGGTTGTTTGAGGTTCTTCAGACGGCTTAAGCATTCGCCTCGTTCGCCGTCAGGACGACCAAGTCCCAATATCCCTCATCCTTATTCGGGCGGGGGACAAGCGGGGAGGCAAAGTGAAAGAGTTTCTTGTCGTTCAGGACAACAAATTCACCCGGATCGAGGTTTTTCTTGAAGATCGGCGCTTCGTCGGGTGTTGGGTAGATCATAATCTCCCCACCATCGATATTGACGCTGTTGACCATGAACATGGCGATATAATCGAAGCCATCCTGATGCACGCCCTCCGGTGCGGGGATTTTCACGCGGCGGGCGCAATGCCAACGAATTTGGTGCGCCTCGATAACGCTCTCGTCGCTTAAATTTGTACGCGCACGAAATTCCTCGAACATTTTGAGAAAGACCGGGTTTGTTTCAAGCGCAGAATCGATAGGCTCGAATTTTCTTTCGACATCGCCGACGGCCTTGTTGATGTTTTTGCTCTGCATGAATTCCTTGTGGGAGAGTTTTTGCAGGGCGCCGTTTTGATAACGATAACAGGAATAGCGGCGTGACCGCAGGCGTTTTTCGGCGTAGGTGTCCTCCGGTAAGTTGCTAAAACTGTTCTGAAGGCTGGACAAATCGGTGAGCGGGAGCCAGCCAAGTTCGTATAGTTGTTCGCCTTTAATCATGGAATCCTCCGTTCTTTGATTATAGCACAAATCTTTAAAATGACGGGGAGGGGGGGTGAGAAAATAACATGAGTTGACATCAGATGTGTTATATTATAACAGTTACAATATAACACATTTAAGGTGAGTATAAAATGAGTGACTCGGGGTTTTTGAAGGACATTTTTCTGCACGCGGCAGTTTTAATTCCTATTGAATTCGGATTGTTGCATTCTACGTTTTTGGGGCCGGCCATTACATCGGCGTTTCAGGATTTTTTCTCTTCGGTTGGTTTGCAGTCATTGACCGGCGCAGCTCAGGTTGTGGGCGATACTCTGGCTATTAATTAAACCGGTAAGGAGATGTTTATGAATATGCGTGGTGTTGTAATGTCATTTTTTATGGCGGTTTCTAATCCTGGAATCTCTGCGCCTGTAGACTGCACAAAGCTAGGGCCAAACAAAGTGGTGTCTCGGGAATTTTTACTTCAGTTTCATAACGAACGAGACGCGTTTCTTTCGGATAACATAGAAAAGTACGGTAATCTTGACCTGCACGGCATTGCAGAATTGTTCAATCATATTTTAGCGCATGGAGTGAAAAAGCAGGTTATTGCGAAGGCATTAATTGATTGCCAAGCATCAAATATTCGTGTTGATCCGGATTAGGTGTTGGACTTTTTTATTAGGAATTTTTAATGCAGCGTTTGCATTGGCCGTGCAATTCCATTGTTTTGTGCGTGATAGAGAAGCCTAATTTAATCAACTTTTCTTTTAAAAAATCATCGATAGCATGATTATGGAGTTCTTCTATTTTGCCGCAAGAATCGCAGATTAAATACTGGGAATCAGTATGTTCACAGTGCCTTTCAATGCAGGGAACATAGGCGTTTAGGCTTTCAATGCGGTGTACCAGCCCTTCTGCCACAAGAAAATCCAGCGCCCGGTAAACGGTCATCGGTTTGACGCCCTTCATGGATTCGACAAGGTCGTAGGCTTTCATCGGCGGCTTGCCTTGTAAAAGAGCCTTGAGAACATCGCGGCGCGGTGCGGTAAAGCGCAATCCTTTGTGCAGGAGGGACTTTTCGATTTTTTCAATGGCTTGGGATGTTTTTTCTTGCATAATCCATCGTAT
>JBASFN010000032.1:0-7367 GCA_049653045.1 Alphaproteobacteria bacterium | reverse complement strand
CGAGGATGGAGAAAGGTGGGGTCATACGTTCATTCTAGATTAGTTTGCCCATGTTGTCATCCCTGACCCCTCTCCCTTGATCCCTCTCCCTGAAGGGAGAGGGAAAGGAGGGCGAATGTAAAAAACTTCGTAATTCGATGGTGAATCCTTCGTGCACTTCGTGTTAAATAGGCTTGGTCATTAACTTTTTAGATATGGTAAATTATGCACGATCTTAAGGCACTACGCGATAATCCACAGGCGTTTGATAGTAACTGGGCGCGGCGGGGCGTGACGGCACAGACCCCTGGTATTTTGAAGCTGGATGAGGAGCGGCGCGCTGTGCAGACGGAGTTGCAGAAACTCCAGAGCGAGCGGAATGATAAATCCGCGCAAATCGGGAAGATCAAAAAAGAGGGTGGCGATGCGGCGGCGATTATGGATGCTGTTGCCGCGATCAAGACGCGCATGGGGGAATTGGAGGAGAAGGAAAAGGCGGTCGCGGAATCGCTGAACCAGATTCTTTCCAGTCTGCCCAATATGCTGGCCTCGGATGTGCCGGAGGGGAAAGACGAAAAGGCCAATGTCGAGGTGCGGCGGTTTGGCGAGGTGAAGGTTAAAAAGGGGCCGGATCATGCGGAGATCGGCGAGAAGCTCGGGATGATGGATTTTGAGACGGCGGCGAAAATCTCCGGCTCGCGGTTTACAATTTTGAGCGGCGGGCTGGCAAGGCTGGAGCGAGCCTTGGCGCAGTTTATGCTGGATACGCATACTAGCGAGCATGGGTATACGGAGGTTTCCGGGCCTTTGCTGGTGAACGATAAAGCTATGTATGGGACGGGGCAGTTGCCGAAGTTTGAAAGTGATTTATACAAAGTATCTCTTTTAGATAATAAGAAAACGCAAGTTTTCCTTGATGAGGAATTAAAAAAGGTTTCTTCCCCCAATGATGAGCTTAAGTATACTCTATCTAAGGTATATGACATCATTCAGCAGTCTGAGATTTTAAATAGATATTGGCTTGTTCCAACGTCGGAAGTATCTCTTACCAACATCGTTGCCGATATGATTGTTGAGGACGAGTCTTTACCGAGACGTTATACATCTTTCACACCGTGTTTCCGTTCCGAGGCCGGGGCCGCAGGAAAAGACACGCGTGGGATGCTGCGCCAGCACCAGTTTTACAAGGTTGAAATGGTGTCGATTGTGAAGCCGGAGGAGAGCGAAGCCGAGCATGAACGCATGACGGCTTGTGCGGAGACGATTTTGAAGAAGCTGGATTTGCCGTTCCGGACGATAGTTTTGTGTGCGGGGGATACGGGGTTCGGGGCGCGGAAAACATACGACATTGAAGTCTGGTTGCCGGGGCAGGAGGCGTACCGGGAGATTTCGAGTTGCTCGAACTGCGGTGATTTTCAGGCGCGGCGGATGAATGCGCGGACAAGGCCGAAGGGCACGAAGGATACGCGGTTTGTCCATACCCTCAACGGATCGGGGATTGCTGTCGGGCGGGCGTTGATTGCGGTGATCGAGAATTATTACGATCTGTCTGATGGCGGGATTGTCGTGCCGGAGGTTTTAAGGCCGTATATGGGCGGAGTGGGGAAGATTTTGAAGGCTCCATAATTATCGTCATCACCCGCTTTATGCGGGTGATCCATCCATACGCTTGCGCGGGTGGAGGAATGGATCCCCCGGACAAGCCGGGGGATGATGGTTGTGTGGGGGCGGGGGGGATGGCGGCTCTGGAGAGGGGATGACGGTTGTGGGGAGAGTATGAACACGCAAGATACCAATAAACGCATTCGGCTTATTATGTATCTCCGGAACAAGGGGATTACGGATATGAATGTGTTGGGGGCGATTGAAAAAGTGCCCCGCGAAAAATTTGTGCCGGCCAGCGTCGTCGATCAGGCGTGGGACGATATTGCCTTGCCGATCGGGCGGGGGCAGACGATCAGCCAGCCCTTAGTCGTGGCGGCGATGACGGCGGCGTTGGAATTGAATGACCGGGACAAGGTATTGGAGATTGGGACGGGGTGCGGGTATCAGACGGCGGTTTTGGCGAAACTCTGCCGCCGGGTTTATACGATTGAGCGGCATAAGCCGCTGTTGATCGACGCGGAAAAGCGGTTGGATGAACTCAAAATCCGGAATGTGACGGCGATTGCGGCGGATGGGATGTTGGGATGGCCAAAGATCAATAATACCGATCAGGCTCCGTTCGATAAAATTATCGTGACCGCCGCCGCCCGCGATAAGCCGCCACAGGCGTTGTTCGACCAGTTAAAAATCGGCGGGATTATGGTCATTCCTGTCGGGCAAAATGGTGAGCAGGTGTTGCGGCGGTATAAAAGGGAATCTGAGGATACCTATGCGTTGAAAGACCTGATGCCCGTGCGATTCGTGCCCTTGCTGCCCGATATCGCGGGTGGGGAAGAAGCAGCGTAGGCGGTTGTCGGTAATCGGTGGACGGTGATCGGTAATCGGTATAAAATTTTGGCAATGAGCAAACCGCTTTTCATCCGATGTCTGTTTTTCACCCTGTTTCTTCTCGCCGCCTGTAACAAGTTTCAGGTTCCGGCGCCGGTGACGCTGTATGGCTCGACGCAAGGCGAGGGCAGTGCGGGGGTTCATACGGTCGTTGGTAACGAGACTTTGTGGAATATATCCCAGCGTTACCAACTGGCGATGCGGGATATTGCGGCGGTGAATGGGATGGCTCCGCCGTTTGATCTGACGCCCGGTCAGCGTTTGCGCCTGCCGCCGCCGAGGCAGTATCGCGCCCGCCCTGGTGATACTCTTTACTCCGTGTCGCGCCTGTTTAGCGTGCCGACATCTGATATTGCGAAGTTGAACGGTTTGAAGGCTCCTTATTCCCTTAAGGGGGATGAGGTGTTGCGGCTGCCGACCTTGACGCGGAAAACCGAGGCGGTTGTGATCGCGCAAGGGGAGAAAATTAAATCAAGGGAGATGGTGAAACCTGCTGCGCGGCCTGTTGTGTCGCCTGCCGCGCGCCCGTTTCCGGCTATTCCGCCGAAAGTGGGGGGCGGGGTGGTATCCCCTCCGGTTGTTGTGAAAGAGGTTTTACCGCCGCCCGAGGTGAAGGTGGTTGAGGCCGCGCCCGAGCCGCCGCCGAAAAAAACACCCATCACGGCCAAGGTTCCAAAACGCGCATCGTCGAAATTCCTGAAACCCGTTGAGGGGAAAATTATTTCCGCCTATGGCCCGAAAAAGGATGGTCTGCATAATGATGGCGTCAACATACAAGCCCCAAGAGGGACGCCGGTGCGCGCCGCCGAAAACGGGGTGATCGTTTATGCAGGAAATGACTTGGAGGCATCGGGCAATCTGGTCATTATTCGCCATCAGGATAAATGGATGACGGCCTATGCCCATATGGATCGGTTGCTGATTAAGCGCGGGGAGACGATCAAGCGTGGGCAGAGTATCGGTACGGTCGGATCGAGCGGGTCGGTCGATTCGCCCCAACTCCATTTTGAAGTGCGGCGCGGAACCGAGGCTTTGAATCCCAAGCTCTATTTCGAGGGGGGCGTATGATTGTTTTTTTAGGGGTTGCGGTTTTGTGCGCGCTGGTTGGGGCGTGGCTGCTGTTTGATTTTCTCCTGTGGTTTTTGACCGGGTATATCGTATCGGCCAGGATAGAAGCTTTTGAAAAGGGGTGGCCTGTTTTGGCGTATGAAACGTCCGAAGGGAAGGCCATGCGGGCGCGGGCGGGGCGTATTACCCATATGGGGTATTATCTTGGTCATCCGCAGGAGGGGGATGTTTTTAACGTTATTTACAGGAAGAAAGAGCCGGGGCAGGTGCGGGTTTATGGGTATCTTTATCCCGTGGCCGGGTTGATTCTGTTTATTCCCTTTGTGGCTTATCTGGCGGCGGAATTCAGCAAGGTATGGATGGCGACGCAGGTGTCGTTTATTGTCGTTTTTATGGTGATGATCCTCGGCGGATGGTTGCTTTTAAAGCTCCTCCGGGCGAGTTATTAAGAACATTGTGAAGCGGGCGGCTCCACCCCTTGTTTTTAGGGGGTAAGTGGTTATAGTCTGCCCCATTCAAGATTAGGAGCAGGAAGATGCTGATTTCAAAAGCTTATGCGGCGATAGAGGCCGCGCCAGTGGCGATGCCGGAGGTTCCATCCTCGACGGAGGTTTTCCTCTGGAATGTCGGGATGATTATTGTATTTGCCCTGTTGTTTTATGTTTTGTTGATTCTGCCGCAGCAACGCCGGTTCAAGGAGCACAGCACGATGTTATCCGGCCTTAAGAAAGGTGACCGGGTTGTGACGGGCGGCGGGTTTATCGGCACGCTCGATAAAATCGTCAATGACGAGGAAGCGGTGGTCGATCTTGGCGGTGGGGTAAAGGTGAGTGTTTTGCGTTCTTCGATTCAAGGGCGCAGCGATAAAATTTTGCGGGGGAAGCCCGCCAACGATCCAAAATCAAATGAGAAAGCCAAAGGCTAAAAAAGAAGAGTAAATCATCATGCTGACTATGCCGCGCTGGAAAATAATCACGATATTATCTGTTGCCCTTTTGGGTATTCTTTACAGTATGCCGAATTTGGCGGGGCCGGCGGCGCGGGACTGGATGCACCAGAACCTGCCGTCGTGGATGCCGGGTAGAACTGTTAATCTGGGGCTTGATCTGCGCGGTGGCGCGCATTTGCTGTATGAAGTGGATGTGGACGGTGTGTTCCGCGAGCGCGGCGATTTGATGGTGCAGGATTTGCGCGCCGAACTGCGCGATGCCAAGATTGGGTATAAGCGGATTGGCTCTGTTGCGAATGGCGCGCTGGTGACTTTGCGCGAGGCGGGGGATGCCGATGCGGTGCGGAAGATCATCCGCAAGCTGGATCCGAATATTGATGTTGAGACGGCCTCGGACGGGGTGACGATTGAGGCCTCCATGAACGAAGCCGGGATGAAGGCGATTTACGATCAGACCATTTCACAGTCGATTGAAAACGTCCGCCGCCGTGTGGATGAACTGGGGACGACCGAGCCTTTGATCCAGCGTCAGGGTGATAACCGGATTCTGATTCAAGCCCCCGGCGCGAATGCCGAGCAGTTGAAATCCATTATCGGGACGACGGCGAAGCTGGGGTTTCACCTGGTTCCTGAATCGCCGGATGCCGGGACGAAAAGTTTTCCGTTTGCCGAAGAGCCGGGGCGCAGGATCGCCGTGGCGCGGCGGCCGATGATTACGGGTGAGATGTTGGAGACGGCGCAGCCGTCCTCCGATCAGTTTGGTCGCACGGTCATTAGTTTTCGTATGAATAACACAGGGGCGCGGCGTTTTTGCGATGTGACGCGCCAGAATGTGCATAAGCCGTTTGCTATTGTTCTTGATAACGAGGTGCTCAGTGCGCCCGTTATCCAAGAGCCGATTTGCGGCGGGCAGGGGCAAATTTCCGGTAATTTCACCATTCAGAGTGCGAGCAAGCTGGCGTTGTTACTCCGTGCCGGGGCGCTGCCTGCGCCGATGAAGGTGGTGGAGGAGCGCACCGTGGGGCCGACATTGGGGTCGGATTCCGTGAAGGCAGGGCGCAAGGCCTGTCTGGTCGGGTTGGCGTTGGTCGTGGTTATGGCCTGTCTGGTTTACGGGCTGTTCGGGATTTTTGCTTCGCTTGGGCTGTTTATCAATCTTGCCTTGATTTTGGCGGTGATGTCGTCGCTGCAGGCGACGCTGACCTTGCCGGGGATCGCGGGGATTGTTTTGACCATTGGTCTTGCCATCGATGGAAATGTCTTGGTGTTTGAGCGGATCAAGGAAGAACTTCGCGCAGGGCGCAGCATTATGTCGGCGATTGATACGGGCTATTCCCGCGCCCGCACGACGATTACGGACTCGAACCTGACGGCGCTTATTGCCGCGATGATCTTGTTCTCGTTTGGGACAGGGCCTATTAAGGGCTTCGCCGTGACGATGTGTATCGGCGTGGCGACGTCGTATTTTTGCGCGCTGTCGCTGACAAGGCTGATGGTGTTGATGTGGTTGAAATGGAAGAAGCCGAAGGTTATTCCGGTATAGGGTTTTAGTTTCGTTCACGCAAAGGGCGCGTAAGTAGGCGCAAAGATCGCAATTTTTTTTAAGAAGAATGACTTTGCGATCTTTTTTGCCTTTGAGGTCTTTGCGTGAACGACTTTTTATTTTTGTTTTTATAAAGGCAATAAAACTATGATTATAAAATTTATTGAACTGGTTCCGGCTAATCTGAAGATTGATTTCTTCGGGCATCGGTTTTACGCGTTTATTGCCAGCTTGATTATCATCGGCGGATCGACTTTTTGCATGAGTGTGAAGGGTTTGAATTTCGGGATTGATTTCGTCGGCGGGACGGTGATCGAGGTGAAAACCGCGACGCAGCCCGATTTGCCGCATCTGCGCGAGGTGTTGAAGGAATTGAAGTTAGGGGATATTTCCATTCAGGAATTTGGTGCGCCGGATAATTTGCTGATCCGTATGCCGCAGCAGGCGGGCGACGATGTTGCCGCCGCGCAAAAGGCCGCAATTGAAAAGGTTCAGGGGTCGTTGAACGCGGAATTTGGCGAGGGCAAGGTCGATTATCGCCGCACGGAATTTGTCGGCCCGCAGGTGGGTAAGGAATTGAAGCGCGCCGGGTTGATGGCCGTTTTGGTCGCTATGAGCGGGATCATGGCTTATATCTGGTTCCGGTTTAACTGGCAGTATGGCGTGGGGTCGATGTTGGCACTCCTCCATGACGTGGTTGGGATTTTGGGGCTGTTTTCCTTGACCCAGATGCATTTTGATTTGTCTACTTTGGCCGCGATTTTGCTGGTGGCCGGATATTCGATCAACGAAACCGTGATTATTTTTGACCGGGTTCGTGAGACGCTCCGTAAGTATAAGAAAATGCCCATGAAGGACATTATCAATTATTCGATTAACTCCACATTGCCCCGCACCTTGATGACATCGGGATCGACATTGCTGGCCTTGCTGGCCTTGTGGCTGTTTGGCGGCGAGGTGATCCGTAGTTTCGTGTCGGCATTGTTCTTTGGGATTGTGATCGGAACGCACTCGTCCTATTTCGTGTCTGCGCCGTCGCTTTATTACCTGAAGCTTCGTCCGGATCGTGAAAGTCCTGACGCTGTGGCGGAAGCCGTTTAGCCACGATGGATGTTACGCCGCTTATTCGCCCCGGTGCGCAGGTGATTCAAGCTTATGCGGGCGGGATATTTCGTATCAGCGGGGTTGTATACGAGTCGGCGGTGATTGTGACGCCTGAGGGCGTTGTGCGGTGGGATATTGCCGGCATTGAGGATTTAAAGCCCGATAGTTTTCAGTCTATTGATTGTGACATTCTTTTGCTCGGTACGGGCAAGGCGATGAAATTTCTGACGC
>JBASFN010000031.1:0-9076 GCA_049653045.1 Alphaproteobacteria bacterium | reverse complement strand
CGGCGATATGGTCTCCGCCCTGATATTTCTCCGCCGAAAAAAAGCCGGCCCGTTTGCGAAGGGAAAAGACTATGATCCTGAAAAAATATTGGCTGCCCTCGCCCGCGCCGGGTTTTCGTATGATACGGCAAAACAGGCCATGGCCATGCGCCATGATGAGGCACTGGAAATTTTAGGGAATTAAGCCTTCACGGTATTATTGACGGGTTTTTTCATGGCCACGCGATCCGGCGGGAAAATGACGGTGGCGGTCGTGCCGATTCCCTTTTTCGACAACAACTCCAGTTTACCATCATGGAGCTTGATAAGGGCATCAACCAGCGTCAAACCAAGACCCGTTCCGGCATTGCCGCGACTGAGGGCGTTGTCCAATTGACCGAACGGGGACAGAGCCTTTTCGATTTCATCCTCGTCAAGACCCACGCCCGTGTCGGTAAAGGACAGGCGGAGCGATCCATCACGTTCAATCTCACTGTTGATGGTGATGTGACCGCCATGCGGCGTGAACTTGATGGCGTTGGAGAGAAGATTCATTACGATCTGTTTGACGGCCAATTCCTCGGCAATGACATTGGGCATATCGTCAAGAAGGTTATTGGTAACCGTCAGGTTGCTCGAATGGGCTTTGTTCTCAAGTAGTTTCAGGCTGGATTTAACAACGGAGGGGATTTTAACGGCATCCTCGTTCAGGCGGCGATCCCCGGCCTCGATTTTTGAAATATCAAGAATTTCACTGATGACCTTTAAAAGCCGCCTGCCGCTTTCATGGATTTCCTTGGAATATTCCTTATAAGCATCTTGGCCGATCGGACCGAATGTTTCCTTATGAATGATCTCTGAAAACCCGATGATGGAATTCAGCGGCGTGCGAAGCTCATGACTCATGTTGGCAAGAAATTCAGACTTTGCCCTGTTGGCGAGATCGGATCTGACCTTGGCTTCGCGCAAGGCAAGTTCGGATCTCTTGCGGTGCGTGATGTCTTCCATACTTCCTTCGTAGTAAAGCGTATTACCGGGTTCATCACGTACGATACGAACATTTTCGTTGACCCAGATGCGCTCACCCTGATGGGTCAGGACTTCCGTTTCATGGTTGTAGATATGCCCTCTTTCTTCCAGGGATTTAAGAAACGCCTGCCGCTCGCGGCTGTTGCCGTAGACAAGATCGTTCGCATTCTTGACCATACGCAGTAAATGCTCGGGCGTTTCATAACCGAGAATCCGCGCCAAAGCGGGGTTGGCACTTAAATACAGACCCTCTGGGGTCAGTTGATAAATACCGCCTGCCGCGTTTTCAACGATAGTACGGAATTTTTTCTCCGCCTCGCCAAGCGCCCTTTCAGCGCGGCGTCTTTCTTCTACGTCAATCAACGTGCCAACCACACGGACATTCTGCGCTTCGTCGCGCCGTATCATAGAGATCACAAGTTCTACTGCGCGAAAGGTTCCATCAATCGTCCGCAGCCGGGTAAAACACCGATAGGGCTGTTTTTGATCCTTGACCAGAAGCTGGAAATCCTTGGCCTGTTTTTCCTGATCCTGCGGGTGCAGCATTTTAAACAACTCTAAGCCCTGCGATTGCTCGGACTCGAACCCCGTAATCTTTTGCCAGGTTTTATTTAGGAACAAGATTTTTCCATTCGCGTCGGTTTCAAAAATTACGTCGCTGACGGAATCGATAATGGCACGATTTTGATTTTCCGATTTTATAATCGCCGCATTGAGATACTGACGCTTGGTCATTTCACTTTGCAGCTCTTCGTTTTTCAAACCAAGAGTCTTGTTCATCGTCAACAAGCGGCGTTCCTGTTTTTTATGGCCGCGTATATAGCCCGTCCCGATGATGGTTAGAACAAAGCCAAAAACGGCCGCAAACCCCGGAATCATACCAAGAAACGTGACATTGTCTTTGCTGCCGTATTCGGCGCGCACTTCCCATTTTTTATTGCCGAATGAAAAATCATAGACCTGGAGATAAGACCACGACTCATCGTCGCCCTCACCTCGCCTGCTGAACCTGAATATATCGCGGCCAGCGTCGGGATCACGGAGGCCGATCCTAATAATTTCAGCATTATGCCGCATCCAGTCTTGCCCAAGAACATTGGAGGATTGAACAACCCCAACGAGGATTCCCTCTTTCCGATTTTTGTCCTTGACCGATTGCATGAGTAAAAACGGCTGTGACAATGATTTGTCGCTTGGCTTTTCTGCCAATTTTACAAACAGATTGGAATCGCTGTAAACCGTTGGCGGCTGGCCGTAAGATCCCGCTTGGGCGATGATCCGCGACAATACGCTTTTATCCTTATTTAAAGTTTCTATTTGCGGGCGATCCGGCAAAGACTGGCGCGTGTAAACGACCTTAAAACCCCACGCGCCGGATTCTTTGCGGTAGGCAAGCAGCAACTCATCAAAATATGTAAGGAATGTGTCGCTTTTTTTAATGGCCTCGATAGCCGATTCCATATTTTCATCTTGCGAGGCGGAAACAATCCCGCCCAGCGCCTTCATGGCGTTTTCATAGCTTCCAAGACGCTCCGCTACGGAATGCGCGCCCTGCTCGGCCAACGCCTCATATTCCTGTTTGATAATATTTTCGACAAAATAGCCGCTGACAGCAAAGGCCGCCATTGTAATTGAAACACCAACTAGCAAAAACGCAAACTCCGCGAGATCGTTTGGAATCCACGAGCCGCGCTCGCCCAACCGGACGAGCATTCCGGTTTTGCGTGTTTCCTTCTTCTTTTTCTTGTTATTCTTTGTCATAATTACTTGATGTAAAAGAGATAACCAGACGCCGCAAAATGACACCGCCTCACTATGACCATGCCTGAAAGCTGTTAAAAACTTCCTAATATTCTGAAAAAACAACCCTTTAAGGTCATTCCTGCTGAGGAAATGCAATAAAAACGGCAACAAGCCGTTTGCGTCGATTCGCAAAATGCGATACCTTGCAGCGTCTCTTGCTGCGTTTGCTCCGTACAATCAATAAGGAAACACCATGGCTCAGAAGAACCCTTTCGCCGATTTTTTCGCCCAGAGCGATTTCTCCAAAATTTTTGAAAACTACCAGAGCAATCCGTTTGACCTGAAGGCTCTGCTGGAGACACAGCGCAAGAACATTCAAGCTTTGACGGAAGCCAACAAGATCGCGGTTGGTAATCTTCAAGCCATCGCCCAGAGACAAACGGAAATCCTGTCGCAGATCGTCGAGGACAATTCATCCCTCGCCAAGGAGATGATGACGGAAGGAACGCCGGAAGAAAAAATCGCCAAAAACGCGAAGCTGTTCAAAAATGTTTATGAACGCACCGTCGGCAGCATGAAAGAACTCTCGGAGATCATCAATAAATCGAACGAAGAAGCCTCGACGATCATCAACAAGCGCGTTGCCGCCACGATGAACGAGATTCAATCGTCCCTGGAAAAATCCCAGAAAAAGGCCGCGTAGAACGCAGGCCGTTAAACCGGCAGTTTGATTGAGACTTTCAAGCCGCCGCGCTTGCTTTTTTCCAGCCAGATTTTGCCGCCATGGCCGTGGACGATTTCCATGGCTATCGGCAGCCCCAGACCAACGCCGCCCGTCGCAGAATTGCGCGAGGAATCGACGCGGTAAAACGGCCTGAAGACTTCCTCGTACTGATCTTCGGGGATTCCGGGGCCGTCATCCTCAACGAAAACAAAAACATATTTGTCCTCGCGCCGCGCCGACAACCACACATGCTTTCCGTACCGCCCGGCATTGGTCACAAGATTCATCAAACATCTTTCAAAAGCGCCGGGGCGAAGCATGATGTTTATTTCAAAGTCCCCGGCATATTCGACATTCAAATCATGGCGTTTTGCATCGTCCCTGATTTTTTCTATTAAGGAGACGAGGTTGGTTTCAACCGCCTGTTCATCGCCCTCGCCCCGGACGAATTCGAGATACCCCTGAATCATTTTTTCCATTTCCTGGATGTCGGATTTCATGGCCTTGATGTCGGGGGTATCATCCAGCATAGCGAGGGAAAGCTTTAGACGAGTGAGCGGCGTTCTAAGATCGTGCGACACCCCGGCCAGCATCGTTGTGCGCTGTTCGATCTGGCGGCGGATGCGTTTGTGCATTTCCAGAAAGGCTTCGCCTGCCTGACGGACTTCCCTTGCGCCACCGGGCTTGAAAAAAGCGACATCCCGACCCTTGCCGAACCGCTCGGCGGCGGCGGCAAGCTTGTGAATGGGGCGTATCTGGTTACGCATGAACAAAATAGCGACCGTTAGCAGAATAATGGCCGACCCCGTCATCCACAAAAGAAAGATAACGCCGGAAGACGAAAACAGACGCCGTTGCGGCATGACAAAGCTGAGGACGCCATCTTTCAACTGCACGTCGACCTCAATCCATTTTTCATCCTCGTCCAACGCCATGAAAAAAGGCTTGTTCAGATTGGCCTCAAGCTGTTCGGTCAGGGTGCGCGCCATGTGGGACTTCCAGACGCCGGGATGATACTGGCTATCTTTTTTTTCGATCACCGCCCCCTTCTGAAAGCCCACGAGAAAATCAAGATTATGCGCGGACTGGCTGATGATCGCATCACGCCGTTCCTGCGAGTCCTCGCCCTCCATCATGTTGGATATCATGGCGACCTCGCCGGACACGGAATAGGCCAGCCGCATTGTGATCTTGCTCCAGTGGCGATCGAAGAAAATATATGTCGCTATAATCTCAATCAGCAAAACCGGCGTAATCAGAATCATCAAGGAACGACCCAGCAACGTGCGCGGGAGGAAGGATTTTATGGTGAGCATGCGTTTTTCCACCCTCTGTATCGATTGTCATTCTGAGCGCAGCGAAGAATCCCACGGGATGGATTGCACCGGAGATCCTTCGCTTTGCTCAGGATGACAGGAAGGGAATTCATTACGCCTCCTCCACCCGCAGCAAATAGCCTTTGCCACGGACGGTTTGGAGGAAGCGGGGAATTTTCGTGTCTTCCTCAATCTTGCGGCGCAGGCGCGTGACCTGAACATCGATTGTACGTTCACCGGAATCAAGCCCGCATTTCAACGCCAAATCTTCCCGCGAGACGACCTCGCCGGGGCTTTCCGCTAATGCCCGGATCAATAGAATCTCCGCCGCCGTGAGGGGGATGATCTCCTCGCCCCGGCTGAGTTCATCGCGTTCGGGATCGAATATCCACGCCCCGATCCGGAACCGCTTCAGGGTTTCAACCTTCCGGGCTGTACGGCGCAAAATGGCATTAAGGCGCAAAACCAGTTCACGCGGCTCGAACGGCTTGGGCAGGTAATCATCCGCCCCGGCCTCCAGCCCCGCGATCCGGTCATCCGCCGTACCCAGCGCCGTCAGGAGCAGCACCGGCAGATTATAATGTTCATGCAGATGCCGGGTTAGGTCAACGCCGCTTTCGCCGGGCATCATCACGTCCACCACCGCCGCATCAAAGGAAAAATTCACAAGCATCGCCCTGGCCTCGCGGGCATCGAAAGCCGCCATGGTTACAAAGCCGTTTTCCTGTAAAAACCGCGAAACAAGCTCGGAAATACGCCGATCATCGTCAACCACCAGCACATGGGGACGAATGGCAAGACTGGGCGGTGTTTCCTGTTTCAAAACCATGAAAATGTTTACAAAGCCTGTGTTTTTCCTATATTAACGTAGACGGAAAACATGAATGCGTAAACAACGAAACTTGCAGCAAAAGAACGGGACACACCATGGCTCATAAGCCCACAAAGCCCATTGACGACCGCGACGGATTTATCTGGATGGACGGCAAGATGCTGCCCTGGCGCGAGGCGAAGGTGCATGCCCTGACCCATGCCCTCCACTACGCCACGCAGGTTTTCGAGGGCGAGCGGGCCTATAACGGGCGGATTTTCATCTCCGAGGCTCACACAAAGCGCCTATTCAAATCCGGCGAGATTATCTACCTGCCCATTCCCTATTCGTTCGAGCAGATTGAAGACGCCAAGCGCGAGATTATCGAAGCCAACAAACTGACCAACGCCTATATGCGCGTAATGGCATGGCGCGGCAGCGAGTCGCTCGGCGTCGACTTCACCGTGACCAAGCCCCATTTGATGATCGCCGCATGGGACTGGGGCAGTTATTTCTCCCCGGAAATCCGCGACATCGGCATTTCCCTCAAAACATCAAAATGGCGCAAGCCCACGCCCGACTCCGCGCCGATCCACAGCAAGAGCAGTTGTCTTTATAACCTGAACTGCATGGTCAAATATGAATCGATGCAGGCCGGATATGCCGATGGGCTGATGCACGATTTTGAGGGGAATATCGCCGAATGCACCGGCGCGAATATTTTCTTTATTAAGGACGGTGTTTTAATCACCCCCATCGCCGACCGATTCCTGAATGGCCTGACGCGCCAGACGGTTTTGGGGCTTGCCCGCGATCTCGGAATTACAATCGACGAACGCCGGATAAAGCCCTCGGAATTGTCTTCGTTCGAGGAAGTTTTCGTCACAGGCAGCGCGGCGGAAGTCACCGCCGTCGGCAAAATCGACGACATCCAGTACAAGGTCGGCCCCGTCACACGGCGACTCCGCGAGGCGTATGAAGACCTCGTGAATGGGCGTGGGGCGGCGGCGAAAGCGGTTAATTCATAGCCGCCCGTCATCCCGAGCGTAGCCGAGGGATCTTGATAGAACGGACAAAGAAAGATCCCTCGGCTACGCTCGGGATGACGAAATGACAAGAACGGTTTAGACGTTAAATCTAAAGAGAATTACATCTCCATCAAGGACGGTGTAGTCCTTGCCTTCCTGCCGCATTTTTCCGGAATCTTTGGCTCCTTGCTCGCCCTTAAGCGCGATGTAATCGCTGAAGGCGATGACTTCGGCGCGGATGAAGCCTTTTTGGAAGTCGGTATGGATGACGCCTGCGGCCTCGGGGGCTTTGGCTCCGGTGCGGACTGTCCATGCCCGCGCCTCTTTGGGGCCAACGGTGAAATAGGTCTGAAGGCCAAGAATTTTATACCCAGCGCGGATGATCTTGTTGAGGCCGGGCTCCTTAAGACCGAGGGAATCCAGAAATTCCTTGCGCTCGGCTTCTTCGGAAAGTTGCGCGATTTCGGCCTCGATGGCGGCGCAGATGATGACGGCCTCGGTTCCCTGTTGTTTTGCCAGCGCGTCGACTTTTTTCGTCCATTCGTTTCCGGTGGCGGCCTCGTGCTCTTTCACGTTGCAGACATAGAGGAGCGGCTTTGAGGTAAGGAGCATCAAGCCCTTGACCCAGACTTGCTCGTCTTCGTTCGCGGGCTTTACGGTGCGGGCGGGCTTGCCGTTTTCCAGCGCGGTTTTGATCTTTACCATGAATTCAAATTGCGCCTGCAACGCCTTATCACCCTTGGCTTTTCTTTCCATGTTCTGGACTTGCTTTTCAAGGCTATCCAGATCGGCCAGCATGAGTTCAGTTTCGATGATGTCGGCATCGCGCAAGGGATCGACGGAATTTTCGACGTGAACAATATCTTCGTCCTCGAAACAGCGCAGGACATGGATGACGGCGTCGGTCTCGCGGATGTTGGCGAGGAACTGGTTGCCAAGCCCCTGCCCCTTGCTTGCGCCCTTCACGAGGCCAGCAATGTCCACAAATTCAAGCTGCGTCGGCACGAGTTTTTGCGATCCGGCGATTTGGGCGAGTTGTTCCACGCGCTCGTCCGGCACAGCAACGCGCCCCACATTCGGCTCGATCGTGCAGAACGGAAAATTCGCCGCCTGCGCCGCCGCCGTCGCGGTCAAAGCATTAAACAGCGTCGATTTCCCGACGTTCGGAAGACCCACAATTCCACAATTAAAACCCATCGTTATTTTCCTTTACTCTTTCTTCGTGTCTTCGGCCACACGGGTCATAAATTCGCTGTCCCGACCTTCCAGCAACAAACCGCAATACTTTGATGTGGAAGCCAAAAATAAATCCAGCCCTTCTTTATCCTGCTTTGCGAAATCGCTCAAGACGTAATCATGGACTTCGCCATGGACAGGCCGCCCCACGCCCAAACGCACACGCCAGAAATCGGGCGTTCCCAAGTGATCCTGAATGGAGCGCAGGCCATTATGCCCGGCATTTCCGCCGCCCTTTTTCACGCGGATTTTACCGGGCGCAAGGTCGATTTCATCATGGAAAACGAAAATACGATCCGGCGCGATTTTGTAAAATTTTGCCGCCGCCGTGGCGCTCTGCCCGGAATTGTTCATATAGGTCTCGGGTTTCAGCAGGATGACTTTTTTACCATCAAGATTGCCCTCGGCAAATCGTCCCTGAAATTTGGCACGCCAACCGGGAAAGCCAAAATCATCGGCGATACGATCCGCCACCATGAAGCCGATGTTATGACGGTTCCCGGCATATTTCACGCCGGGATTACCAAGACCAACGAACAGCCAGATGTCCGCTTTCTGCTTTTTTGAAAAACCGAGCATAAGTAAGGTTATAAGTCATAAGCGGATAAGTGATAAACACTTATCGCTTACGACTTAACACTTATATTACTTCTTCTTGCCTTCGTCCTTTGCAGGGGCGGCGGCTTTTGCAGCAGGCGCAGCACCCTTCGCGGCAGCAGCAGGAGCCGCACCGCCAGCCGCAGCAGCAGCCGCAGCAGCCGCTTCTTCGTCCGACATCGGCGCGACGATTTGCTCTTCAACGAATTGTTTCGGAGCCTGAAGCGTTGCGATAACATAGTTACGGCTACGGTCGGCAGGAACTGAATCGCCAAGCTTTCCGTCATTGATACGAACCGCATCGCCAAGGCCGCGCCCGGTCAGATCGAATTCGATGAATTCAGGAATATTAACGGCAGAGCACATCAGTTCAACCTGGTGGCGCACGATGTTCAAAACGCCCTTATCGGCGGTCAAACCGGGGCTGGCTTCCTCGTTGATGAAATGAACCGGAACCCAGACGGCGATTTTCGTCTTCGGCGTCACGCGGATGAAATCGACATGCTCGACGCGGTCGGTCACCGGGTGGATCTGGACATCGCGGGCGAGAACTAGTTGCTTCTGGCCACCAATTTCGAGATCGCACAAGCTGGTCATCATGTGACCCTTGTTG
>JBASFN010000030.1:0-3620 GCA_049653045.1 Alphaproteobacteria bacterium | reverse complement strand
TTACGCCGCAGCAGCAAAAAGACATTCGCGCGGCGGCGCAAACCTACCGCGAAAACCCGGCCTTCAAGGTTGAGGATGTCATCACCGAACTTGGGGTCGGCGAGGCATTGGTATCGACGCTGGAGGGAAAAGGCCAGCCCTCTATCGTTCAAAAAACTTTGATCCGCCCGCCGTCGTCGAAAATCGGCCCAGCATCGCCAGAGTCCAAAAAAACCATCATGCAATCAAGCGTACTCGGTAAAAAATACGATCAGACTCAGGATCGTGAGTCCGCCTACGAGATTTTGCAAAAGCGGGCAGAGCAGGCAAGCGGGCAGGCGCAACAGGCGCGGGAGTCGGCGAGCAAAAGCAAAACGCAATCGTCATCCTCTGGCCGTTCCTCGAGCCGTCAGGGCGTGGGCGAGGCGGCGGTGAAATCCGTCGTGCGCTCGGTTGGCTCATCTGTTGGCCGGATGATTGCGCGGGAATTGATCCGCGGCGTAATGGGGAGTCTGAGGCGTTAGGTTAAAAGGCTCACTTCCACGCCCAAAACCTTCGCCAGCGATTTGATAGCGCGGAACGATCCGTCCTTGCGGCCTGTTTCGATTTCCGTCAGGTAAGGGCGCGAGATGCCCGCCTTTTCCGCGAGTTCACTTTGCGTCAGTCCGCGATGCTTGCGGATGATCTTGACCGGGCTGGCCTTTTTTTCCGCCAGTTGGTCGAGAATTTCCTCGGGCAGGTTATCGTCGTTCATCGTGTTGGTTAATACCCTGTAATCGTGCAAGGGAACGAGGACATAGGGTTTTCCCTGAATATGCAGAAGGTCGTATTTCATGCGATTGTCTCCATAAGAGACATTGTAGAGGATTAGAGTGTAAAAAGAAATGCCCGCTTTTCGGGACAGCGTCAGTATGCTAAAGGGATGCGTATGATAAAAAATATTTATGAACATAAACCTGCCTCCGGCGGCGCACCCAAACAAATGGTTATCCTCCTGCATGGCGTTGGCTCGAACGGGCAAGATTTGATTTCGCTTGCGCCGTATTATGCGCGTTTTTTGCCGGACGCGGTTTTCATTTCGCCGGACGCGCCGTTCCCCTATGACATGGCCCCGCCGGGGTATGATGCCTATCAATGGTTTTCGCTCCAGGATCGCAGTTTCGCCAACAGGCTGGAGGGCGTGAAGGCGGCCTCGCCGCTTCTCCATGATTTCATGGACAGGCAGCTTGAACGCTATGGCATTCCTCCCTCGAAACTTGTCCTGATGGGATTTTCGCAAGGCACGATGACCGGCCTTTATGCAGGGCCGCGCTATAAAAATAAAATCGCCGGAATCCTCGGTTATTCTGGCGCGCTGATCTGGGAGGAAGAACTTCCCAAAGACATCAATGTGATCCCGGTTCATCTTGTGCACGGAGATGAAGACGAAGTCGTCCCGTTCGCGGCCTATCATCATGCAAAAGAGAAATTGGAGAAATCCGGCTTTCGCGTTTCCGGCCATGTGTCGCACGGTCTTGGCCACAGCATCGACGACGGCGGCATCACCAGCGGCGCAGCGTTTTTGCAGGCTGTCTTGGGGTAAGGTTGATTTTTCTTTACATATAACAAGCGGATGTATTAGAACCCCGGATAGAGTATGGTATCCGGGTTATTTTTATGCTGCGTGAAACGAAAAACAAGCTTTTGATGACATTTGGCTTAGTGGCCATTTTGTCAGCGGATTCCCTGTCGGGCGACAGGCCGCCGACGGATACTCCTTCTGTTCATTCTCACCCAAAACCGCGTAGCCGAGTTTTGCAAAAATTGGAAGAACTTGAGAGCCGGATTGAGGAGCAGGAGCAATCCCTGCAGAAGAGACAAAAAGAATTGAGCGATAGTATCGCCGCTCTTGGCAAGGAGGTCAAAGACCAGCCGATTGAGTTTACTCCAGAGGTTTTGAAGGTGAATACATGGGATCGTTTGGAGCATATTTTGCTTTTAACATCGGTTCTGGGGTTGGTGTTTGGTTCTGGCGCGACGTTGTATAACTATATCCGCCAGAGAAAAGATAGAAAAATACTTGATGATAAAATCAATGAGATAACCGATAAGTCCGACAAGCTCGGGCGTTTGTTAGAGGTCTATCAGAAAAAAGCCGACGCATTTAGTTGATCTTCTTAAGGAGAGTCAGTCTTCGGGGGCGGAGGGGATTGTCAATGAATTGAATGGCTTGCTAGAAAAATATGCTGATTTTGACAGAGAATAGGATAATTCGTTAGAGTAACTCGGTAGGGAGAAGAAGATGTCTGCAATCATTTCAAAAGTGACAAATATTACCAAGGATTTCGGTAGTACGGACATATTCGAGGGGGGTGTGGATGAGGTATCGCGTAGGGCTTTAAAAAGGTTGGATGGTTTAATCTCTGGGGTGACAAAAAATGATTACCCCCTTTCATTGGATAGGGCTAAAAAAATCAGAGATGTTGCGTTGGAAGAAATGTCGTCTTTAGCAGCGTGTCACACAAGTGGAGTGGATAGATCTTTATTTTTGATGCATCTTTTAAAGGCTAACGCCGTTGAGATGTTGCAACGTTATTTCGTATATTACGGTGCAGGGGAGAATGAGTCTGCAATTTACTCTTATAAGGGTGAGTTAGAGACTATGGGGCAGAAGTTGCAAGAAAAATATGATCCTTTCGGCAATCTTTATACGCATCATTATATCGACATTGCCTGATACGGCGTTTTCCCCGATATGCTTCTTTATGCCGCGCAACGCATTCAGAACGCGCAGGATCAGGTTATCATCCAGATGCCGTTTGCGCTGTTTGGGTTTCTTGGCCATCCTAAGGCGCATAATGAATTGCACCTGACCCTGCGCGAGAAATTCTCCCCCGCCGCGATGCACGGCGTTCAGGGCGTTGTGATTGCCGCGCCTTTACACAAAAGACTTTATGCTGTTGAAACACGCTTTAGTACCTCGGTCGATTCTTTGAAAATCCTGATGGATTAGGTCTGCTCATTTTGACAGGGAGTGAGATGATCCGCTAGAATGCGAAACGAAGGGAAAGGTATAAATGTCTGCTGTTGTTCAGAAAAATCAGGAGTTGAGACCTCTTTTTGATGCAGAGTCTTTTTGGAAAAATTCCCCTGGAAAAATATCCCGCTTGTTTTCAAGTTATTTGGTTAATCTTAGAAAAGAAATATCTTTGATTGAGCCGTATTCTTCTTTGTCGATTGCTGAGAAAATCAGGGACAGAGCATTGGAAGGTATGGGAATTATGGCAGCATGTCATACAGACGGGGTGGATCGCGCCTTGTATTTGGCGCATAGCTTAGGAGAGTATGCAGTTGTAATTTTACAGGATGATTTTTCCAGATTAGATGAGGCAGATGGAAAAAATATTATCCGTTCTTACATAAGTGAGCTTGAGAACAAGGCTCTGGAATTGCGGGAGGAGTATGATCCCGATCATTATCTTTATACGCCCGATTGGCATCATTCCATACGATAGAACTTTATAGGCAACTATAACGAAATGCTGGTTAGTCTTGATGGTCGGGAGATCGTTCGTTACGTGCGTCTCCGGCGGCTAATTCTCCCGCGCTGCACAACAATAATATTGCGTTGGATTTTGCTGCAAAGCACATGAATCATAACA
>JBASFN010000029.1:0-12697 GCA_049653045.1 Alphaproteobacteria bacterium | reverse complement strand
ATTTTTTAAAACTCTTACTCAACACGACTCCCAGTCGCCTCCTGTACTTTAGGACGCTCTCATTAGCCGTTTCAAACGCCCGACGCAAGCCTGAATCATCTCACGCCATGAACTTTCTGTGCATTGTTCGCCATAAACAATCACTTTAAATTTCGCGTCTTTCATAAAGATTTTGGGCATATCTCCGCCGTTTCTCTACTCTTTTGTAGTATTATTTGTGTAAATATATGCCTTTTTTGCCCAAAATGCAAGTTTGCTAATTTACCCCCTGTTTTATTGAATTTTTATGCGCAAACGCCATGTGCTCTGCTATGAATCAGTCATGGTGATTCCCCCGCGCTTTCTGGACGAGATTCGTAGCCGCGTGACCTTGTCCGAGGTCATCGGGCGGCACATGCGCCTCACTCGCGCCGGCAGGGAGTTCAAAGGATGCTGTCCTTTTCACAAGGAAAAAAGCCCCTCCTTCACCGTCAACGACGATAAACAGTTTTTCCATTGCTTCGGATGCGGCGCGCATGGCGATGTGATTGGATTCGTCATGCGCCACGACAATCTTTCTTTTCCCGAAGCGGTTGATACTCTGGCGGCGCAAGCGGGATTGCAAATGCCAAAGCCCGATCCGGTCGATGTTCGCAAGGCGGAAAAAACCCGCGATCTCCATGCCCTGATGGAGGCGGCGACGAAATGGATGGAGGATCAACTTTTTGCCCCCGGCAACCGCGAGATTCTAACCTACGCGGAAAAGCGCGGACTGAAAAAGGAAACGATTCAATCCTTCCGCCTTGGCTATGCGCCGGGCGACAGGCAAGCCCTCCGCATAGCCTTAAAAGCCGAAGGATTTTCCGACGCGCAAATGATCGAGGCCGGTATTTTAAAATCCTCGGACAAATCAAAAGAGCCTTACGTTTTTTTCAGGGATCGGCTGATGTTTCCCGTTGGTGATCGGCGCGGACGGATCATCGCCTTTGGTGGGCGGATTCTCCCGGAACATCTGCGGCCACCCGAAACGGGCAATTACAAACCCGCAAAATATATCAACTCCTCCGACACGCCGCTTTTCGACAAAAGCAGGACGCTCTACGGCCAGAGCTTTGCGCGGCTGGCCGCCCGCGACGGGGCGCAAATTCTGGTCACCGAAGGATATATGGATGTGATCGCCTGCCACCAAGCCGGATTCCGGGGCGCGATTGCGCCGATGGGAACGGCGTTGACCGAGGAACAGATTATTCTCCTCTGGTCGATGATTGTGGCCGAAGAAAAAACCCCCGTCCTTTGTTTCGATGGAGACAACGCAGGACGCGCCGCCGCCGTGCGCGCGTGCGAGCGGATCATGCCGCTTTTAAAACCCTACCACTCGGCGCGGTTTGCCTTTTTGCCCGACGGCGAAGACCCGGACAGCCTGATCCGCATGGGCGGAGCGCAAGGCTTTCAGTCGGTTCTTGATTCGGCTCTTGGCCTGTTTGATTTTCTCTGGCTGGCTCATACCGGGGGGCGAAACTTTGAATCGCCGGAAAGCCGGGCAGGCCTGACCAAGACCCTTGAAAATTCCATCAAGACCATCGCCGATGGCGAAGTCCAGCGTCACTATCTTGAACGCTTGCGGACAAAAATATCGGAAACCTTTTTCCAGCAAAGACGGTTCACCCCCGGCCAAAAACCCCTGCCGCCGCGCATAGCGGGATTGCGCCCCAAAAAACCCGTTTTTACGGACATGCCCGAGCGTGTCCTGCTGGCCGCGCTTATCAATCACCCCCATATCTTTGAAGCCATCGAAGATATGCTGGGACGGAGCGCGTTCAGGAATCCGGGATGCGACCGGGTCAGGCAAGCCCTCGCCAATGCACTTTCCGGTAACGCCGCCCTTGACCGGGAGGCCTTGATGACCCATCTGGCTTCGCAAGGGCTGGAGAAAGAAACGGGTGACATTATTAACGAATCTGTCTATGTTCACGCGTCTTTTGCCGGGCCTATGGCTGATTCCGGCATAGTTTCCGCCCTGTGGCTTGAGTTTTGCGCGGATTTACAGCGCAATCAGGCACGAAACGAAATTCGCGGGGGGTGGAAACAGGCGTTTTTATCCTCGAATGAGGGCGACGAAGAAAAACTGAGAGCCATGGTGGACATCAAGGCCGGTGAGGGCTATTGAAGAATTTCGCGGGGGTATCGCGCAGTTATTTCATGTTAAGGCTTTGAATTTTAAATATTTTAGGGTTAAATCGACGAATCATAGGGTTTGGAGTGCGAATGGCGGCCAAGAAGACAAAAAATATCGTAGTCACTGAAAAAGAAGAGCAGGACGACAGCGCGGAAACAAAAACAGTCTCCGTTTCGCTGGAGGTTGTCGTTAAAAAGCTTGTCAAAAAGGGCAAGGCTGCGGGCTTTCTGACCTACGACGAAATCAACAAATCGCTGCCTGCCGCCGAATTTTCCTCGGAACAGATCGAAGATGCGATGGCCACATTCTCCGACATTGGTGTCCAGCTCGTTGAAAGCGAGGACGATGTCGAAGAAAAAGAAGGCGAAAGCAAAGGCGGCGATTACGAGGCCGGCGGTAACATTGCCGACGACGACACAGGCCGGACGGACGATCCCGTCCGCATGTACTTGCGCGAAATGGGCGCGGTTGAACTTCTCTCCCGCGAGGGCGAAATCGCCATCGCTAAACGCATTGAGGCCGGCCGCGAGTTGATGATCGGCGGCATTTGCGAAAGTCCTCTGGCGATTGAATCGATGATCGCCTGGTACACTGCCCTGCAGAAGGGCGATATTCTCCTGCGCGAGGTCATTGACCTTGATGCCACCTATAGCGGCGGCCCCGATGGTGAAGGCGCGGACATTCCTCCTCCGCCACCGCCGACCGGAAAACCTGTCCCCTCCGCAAGAATAGCGGCGGAACGCCAGCCCGAGGGCGAAGGCGGCGGCGAAGGCGGCGAGCCGGAGGACGAGGACGAAAACGCGCTGTCGTTATCCGCGATGGAAGAACAGCTCGCGCCGAAAGTATTCGAGATTTTCGGCAACATCCAGAAAACCTATAAGCGTATGCGCAAGGTGCAGGAAGAGCGTCTTGACTTGCTCCAGAAGGGCAAGCAGCCGACTGACGTCACAAACAAGAAATACCAGAAAATCAGGGACGAAATGGTTGCCCTGATGAACGAGGTACACCTGTCGAACCCTCGCATTGAACAGCTGATTGACCGCCTCTACACCATGAACAAGCAACTGGTGACCCTAGAGGGGAAAATCATGCGCGTGGCCGTTAATTCCGGCATCAAGCGCGAAGAATTTCTTGAAAAATATTACGATTCTGAACTCGATCCGCGCTGGCTGACGAAGGTCAAGGGGCTGAAGGGCAAGGGCTGGGCCAAGTTCGCCGACAAGCATAAGGATGAGGTTAAAGCCATCCGCGATCAGATTGGTGCTATCTCCGAAGAGGCCATGCTGCCGATCAAGGAATTCCGCCGTATCGTCACGACCGTGCAAAAAGGCGAGCGCGAAGCCGCTAGGGCGAAAAAGGAAATGGTTGAGGCAAACCTGCGCCTTGTCATCTCCATCGCCAAGAAATACACCAATCGCGGCCTTCAATTCCTCGACCTGATTCAAGAGGGCAATATCGGCCTGATGAAAGCCGTCGATAAATTTGAATATCGCCGGGGTTATAAATTCTCGACCTACGCGACATGGTGGATCCGCCAAGCCATCACCCGCTCGATCGCCGATCAGGCGCGCACCATCCGCATTCCCGTCCACATGATCGAAACGATCAACAAGCTGGTACGCACCAGCCGCCAGATGATGCACGAGATTGGCCGTGAGCCAACGCCGGAAGAATTGGCGGTGCGCCTCCACATGCCGCTCGACAAGGTACGCAAGGTTTTAAAAATTGCGAAGGAGCCTGTCTCGCTGGAAACCCCCATCGGCGACGAGGAAGATTCATCCTTGGGCGATTTCATCGAGGACAAAAACGCGCTCCAGCCCATCGACTCGGCCATCCATTCCAACCTGCGCGAAACGACAACGCGGGTTCTGGCCTCCCTCACCCCGCGTGAAGAGCGAGTCTTGCGGATGCGCTTTGGCATCGGCATGAACACCGATCACACGTTGGAAGAAGTCGGGCAACAATTCAACGTCACCCGCGAACGGATCCGCCAGATCGAGGCTAAGGCTCTTCGGAAACTCAAACACCCGAGCCGCAGCCGTAAACTGAGAAGCTTTTTGGATACATAAGGCGAAAAAAGGGGGATTCTCTCGCCCCCCCCCTATAATTATCTTGCCCTCCTTGAGTTTTCATATTAAAAGCCTGTTCAAGAAAATAAAACTGAACAGGATATAGTTGCTCATGCGTAACACGTTTAAAGAAGTCTCAACTCTGGCTGAACAGGGCAGCCTCACCCTCTACTCAAAAGATATAAAAACCTATGGCGGAGAAACCCTGACACCCACACAGGAAAAAGACCTGATCGCAAAAATAAGAAATGGCGACCGGCACGCTTACAACACATTCGTGTACGCCAATCTGCCCTTGGTGATTCATATTGCCCGTAAATACAGCCAAAACGACGATAGCTTGCTTCAGGATCTGATCCAAGAAGGCAATATCGGCATGATGAAGGCCATCGAAAAATTCGACCCCAGGCAAAGCCGCTTTTCAACCTATGCCAAATTCTGGATCAAGAACGGAATTCTGGAATATTTTGAAGACCACGGACGAACGATCCGCTACACGGCTCACAGCTCCCCGAAAGTTGGAAAAGTTATCAAAGCAAAAGACGCACTTTATTATAAGACTGGGAAAAAACCGTCCAACGACGATATTGCTAAAGAATGCAACCTCTCTCTTGACGATGTTGAAGACGCACTCGCTCTGGAAAACCTGCAAAAAACAGTTTCAGGCAACACCCCCATCGGCGACGACGACGAAACCGATTTATTTGAATTACAGGTAGGATCCCCGGACAACGATGCCATAGACGAGATTTTTCGTGAAAACCTCGCCGATTTTATAAAAAAAATTACGGAATCAGGAACTGGAAAATATCGCGGTGTCGCGGATGAAAAATTTGGCCTCGGGAAACGTGAGGGCGAAGAAATGACGTTTATAGATATCGGCGCATTAAAAAACATGGGGAGAAGCAACGCGCAGTTTTGCTTTAAAAAAGACATGCACTTCCTCAAAAAAAACCTGAAACAACAGGGGATTTTTTCTCTTGTCGAACATCTGGATCTATAGGCTTTTCGCTCGCTCTGGACGGTGACACCCGCCCGTGCTAAATATACGGCATCCATTTAACGCCAAAGGAAACGTCCATGATTGCCGCATTGAGAACTCTATTTTTGTCCGCTTTTTTGCTTTCGGCTTTTTGCGCCCCAGCTTATGCCTCGGTCAGCTTGAGCGAAGCCGACGTTCAGAAATTCGTCTCCGCTATCGGGGATGTTGAGGCTTTCTCAGAGCAAATGCAAAAAGAAGGCAAAAACGAGGAACTCGAAAAAGCCATCGCCCCGAAATCGGGCGACGACACGTTCCAGCCCTATGAAAAAGGCGTCGTGTATATGAAAGAAAAACTGCCGGAGGACTATAAAAAACTGGGCGCGATTTCAAACAAACACGGCTTCGCCTCGCAGGAAGACTGGGCGAAAATCAGCGACTCGGTTATGCATGCCTATATGGCTTTGCGCTTTGAACGGGACAACCCGAATGCCCTGCAACAGCTCCGCGATATCACCCCGGAAATGAAGGCGCAATTACCGCCCCCCGCCCTCGCGCAACTGGAACGGCAGGCGGGCATTCTTAAATCCCTGAACAGCATCCCCCCGGCCAACAAAGAAGCCGTAAAGCCGCACGGTGCAAAAATCGACGAATGGCTCGCCCGCGCCGAGGAAAAAGACAAGCAAACAGAGGGAAAACCCGCCCCCACCCCAGCCGCACATTGATGTTTCCCTTCCCAAGGGAAATAATGTATTGATTTTGGGGCGGGATTTCTGTTTCCTGTGCCCTTGGATGGGCCTGTAGCTCAGTTGGTTAGAGCAGTCCGCTCATAACGGATTGGTCGGGGGTTCAAGTCCCTCCGGGCCCACCATTTATTTCGATAACAAACAGAAGATTATTGGCCGCCCGGGAGTTTTTGAATGACCTATAGTAAAAAAGTCGATCTCGCAGTCCTGACGGCCATTTTGATCTCGCTGGTCGGGGTGATCCAGCTTCACCTGATCCCGGTCTTGCTTGGCGGTTTACTGGTCTATCACCTCGTTGAATTCGGCGCCCGCAATCTGGGCAAGCTTGGGGTTATCCTGTTCAACGGCAAGGTTTTTCTGGTTGCGATTCTGGCCGTCCTGGTTATTGCCGCTTTCGGGCTGGCAACCATGGAATTTCTTAAGGCCATCAACAAGGGGCCGGAAAGCTTTGTCATTCTCCTCCAGAAAATGGCCGACGTGATCGACACCGGGCGCGCCTACCTGCCCGCATGGGCACAACAATATCTCCCGGCCAATATCGAAGACTGGCAACTTAAGGCCTCGCTCTGGCTGCGTGAAAACGCTATCCATGTCAGCATCGTCGGCAAGGAAGCCGGAATTGTATTCATTCACCTCATCATCGGCATGGTGATCGGCGGCATGATCGCGTTGAACCCCGGATTCCAGGAATTCAAAGGCCCGGTTTCCAAGGCCTTAAGCGACCGCATTGATATGCTCGGGAACGCGTTCAAGCGCATTGTCTTTTCACAAGTCAGAATCTCGGCTCTCAATACGTTTATGACCTCCATTTTTCTTGTCATTATCCTGCCCCTGATGGGCACGCACCTGCCCCTGACATCGACGATGATCGCCGTGACGTTTTTTGCCGGATTGCTGCCCATCATCGGCAATCTTATTTCCAACACGGTTATCACCCTCATCGCCCTTAGCGTCTCGCCGATGGTGGCCGTGGCCTCGCTTGTCTATCTTGTCGTGATCCACAAGCTGGAATATTTTATGAACGCCCACATTATCGGCACGCAAATTCGCGCCCGCGCATGGGAAATTCTGATTGCGATGCTGGTCATGGAATCAGCCTTCGGATTAAACGGCCTTCTGGCCGCACCGATTTATTACGCCTACCTTAAGGATGAACTCGCCTCAAGGAAACTAATTTAGGCTTCATAAAATCATGCTTCCCGGCGCACAAGAAAAAATACTCACCACCGGTTTCAACGACATCGAGACGATCATCGCCAAGACCATGGACTATTTGTCCGTGCCGTCCGTGGTTGGCTATGAAAAAAATTTCATGCGCTACCTGCAAAAAGATTTTGAAAAAATAGGCATGATCGCAATCCACCATAATGGCCTGCTCGAAGTCCACGGCAGCAAGCCGGACTCCGGCATCATCTGCGCCCATATCGACCGCCACGGCCTCATCAGCCTCGGCAAGGGTGAATATGCCTACGCCGCGCAATATATCAAGGAAATCAAATACGGCGAAACCAACCGCGCCTCGCGCAAGGAATTGGAGAGCCTCGGCAAACGCTTCGCCGGAGAAACCGTTCTCGCCTATGACCAGAACACAGGCGAAAAACTCGGCGAAGGCGTCATCGAGGTCTGTCATCCCTTGATGCTGATGGGAGAAGCGCTGTTTTATATCCAGGGCATGAAAACGGTGCGCCACGATACACCCATCGCCTATGCCCGCACCACGAGGGAGCAAGACGGCTATTTGAAAGGCCAGATCGACAATGCTATTTCGCTCGGCGTTATCTACGCCCTTTATAAAAAAGGATTTCAGGGGACGACTTTATTTTCCTGCGAAGAGGAAATCGGCAAAAGCTGGATACATCTCGCCGCATGGCTGAAAAAAACGCGGACGGAAAATAAAACGCTGCTTGTCATCGACACGTCGCCCTTTACAGATGCAAAACCCATCGACGACGGCATCGTCGTTTTCCGCAACCGGGACATGAGCGCGAAATTCAACCCCGCCCTTGTGACAGCTCTGAAAACCCGGTGCAGCGTGATGGAGATTCCTTTTCAAGTCAAAGACGAAACCTTAATCGCCAAGGGGAAAAAAATTCATCAACTGGGATCGACCGAGCTTGGCCGCCTTATCCAGAACACACGGAAAAGATGGAGCGGCGCGACAATCCAGATCCCAACCATGATGTACCATACGTCAAACGAAACCACGAGCCGTCAGGCCATTCACAATTATTTCCATTTTCTGAAAAACATCTTGATTGACGACCCGTTGCCGTTACACTCGACCGTGAAGACATCATGGCTAAAATCGCTGTTAAAAAACCGAAAATAACAATCGGCTGGGAAGAGTGGTGTTCCCTGCCCGATCTTAATCTGCCTGCGGTCAAGGCAAAAATCGATACCGGCGCAAAAACATCGGCTCTGCATGCCTATGACATTGAAACCTATATCCGGCACAATATTCCCTTTGTCCGCTTTAAAATCCACCCGCTCCAGCGCGACAAGAAATTATACCGGGTCTGCGAAGCCCCCCTCGTTGAAAACAGAACAATCACCAGTTCCAACGGTGAACGGGAATTAAGACCCGTTATCTTGACGGCTCTGACGTTCGGCTCCGTCAGCATCGATGCCGAACTGACATTGACCTCCCGTCACAATATGAATTTCCGTATGTTATTAGGACGAGAAGCTTTGAGAAAAGCCCGTTTTGTGGTAGACCCTGCCCGATCATTCCTGCTGGGTAAAATTAAAAAACCGGAGAAACTGTTTTGAAAACGAAAAGCCCTGCAAAAGAAAAGCCCCTGAAAATCGCCGTACTGGCGACCGATCCTGATCTTTATTCCAACAGACGGTTGATCGAGGCCGGGCGCGACCGTGGCCATGAAATGCATTTCATCTCCATCCGCAACTGTTACATGGACATCACGGCGCGCAAACCGGAAATTCATTATCGCGGCGGAGAAATCCTGCAACGCTTTGACGCCGTGATCCCGCGTGTGCGTCCCTCCCTCACCTTTTACGGCATGGCCGTCCTGCGCCAGTTTGAAATGCAAGGCTCTTATTGCCTGAACGGTCCTATCTCGATCGGCCGCGCCCAGGATAAACTCCGCACCCTGCAAATGCTGTGCAGCGAGAATATCAACATCCCGCGCACGGGGTTTGCTAACTCACCGCTTGATACCAAAGACCTGATTAAAATGGTCGGCGGTGCGCCTCTCGTTATTAAACTTCTGGAGGGGACGCAAGGTGTCGGTGTTGTTCTCGCCGAAACGGACAAGGCCGCAGAAAATTTTATCAACGCCTTCAAAAGCCTCAAGGCTAACATCCTCGTGCAGGAATTTATCAAGGAGGCCAAAGGCCGCGACCTGCGATGCTTTGTCATCGGCGACCGCGTCGTTGCAACAATGGAACGCTGCGCTGCCAAGGGTGAATTCCGCGCTAACCTCCATCTGGGTGGCAAAGGATTGCCCGTTACGATCACGGCGGCGGAACGGCGGCTTGCGCTGAAATCGGCCAAGGCTATTGGCCTGAAGGTTGCGGGTGTCGATTTGATCCGATCCAAAGACGGCTCGAAAGTGCTGGAGGTCAATTCATCACCGGGCTTGGAGGGCGTCGAGGGCGCAACCGGCATTAACATCGCCGGGCTGATGATCGAGCACATCGAAAAACAGGTCAAAAGCCGCCGGACGAAAAAGGCACGCGGCGTGCAAAAACTGGCGAGTTAAAATCTACTCAATCTCCGCCTGAAGGCCGAGAGTCGAAGGTTCGTCGCCCAGATCGCGGATCATATCCATTACCTTGCGTGTTGCTTGCTTTAGCCGCGCCGCATTGGTGGAGCGCAAAACGAGGCTGAGATTATGCGGCCCCTGTCTGTATTGCGGATAGCTGCCGATGTCCACATCGGAATAATCATTCTGAATCTCCGTCAGCCGCGCCGCAATCTCGCTCTCGCGCAGGCTGCAGGCAACAGTGTTGGTCAAAATCTGCGCCCCCTCGCGCAGCAGGGGTAGAATATTCTCCAGCATCCCTTGCATAATGCGCGGCACGCCCGCCATGACATAAACATTCCCCATGGCAAAGCCCGGCGCACCCGACACAGGGTTCAAGATCAACGACGCCCCGTCCGGGATCATCGCCATTTTGAGGCGCGGCGGCGATAAATCCTTCGTCCCGTAGTGATCCTCCATCACGCGGAGTGCATCCGGGTGCGTCACCAGCCCCACACCAAACGCCTTGGCTATGCTGTCCGCCGTGATGTCATCATGCGTTGGACCGATCCCGCCTGTGGTGAATACATAATCGACTTCACCGCGTAACTCATTGATCGCCTTTATAATTTTAACCTCAACATCGGGAACAATTCGCACCTCGACCACGGCAATGCCGCGCTGGTTCAACTGTCCGGCGATGAACTGCGTGTTGGCGTCCTGCGTCCGACCCGATAACACCTCGTTACCGATCACGACGACCGCCGCCCGTAAAGTTTCAGAATTTGTTGTGCTCATCCCCCTATATTCATGCAAGCTCCCCGCCCACGCAAGCCAAAAAAACCCATCTTTCGCCCGCATAACGGCCTGTGCTAGGCTAACGCCATGAAACAAGCCAATAAATTCACAAATGATGGGATCGAGCTGCATAGCCCCGCCGATTTCGAAGGGATGCGCCGCGCCGGAAAGCTCTGCGCGGAAACGCTGGATATGATTACCGAGCACGTGGTTCCGGGTGTGACGACCGAGGAACTCAATACCCTGTGCCATAAATTCATTACGAAGAACGGCGCGATCCCCGCCCCCCTGAACTATAAGGGCTTTCCGAAATCTATCTGCACCTCGATCAACCATGTTGTGTGCCACGGCATTCCGGGCGATAAAAAACTGGTGAACGGCGACATCGTGAATATCGATGTGACGACAATTTTAGACGGCTGGCATGGCGATTCCTCGCGCATGTATATGGTCGGGGATGACATCCCGGTAAAGGCGCGCAAACTCGTCGATATAACTTATGACTGCCTGATGGCCGGGATCGAGGTCGTGAAACCCGGCGCGCATTTCGGCGACATCGGCGCGGCGATTCAAAAACTGGCCGAGGGAAACCGGTTTTCCGTTGTGCGCGATTTCTGCGGACATGGGTTGGGGCGCGTGTTTCACGCGCATCCGTCCGTCAATCATTTCGGCGAGCGCGGCACGGGACCCATCATGCGCCCCGGCATGTTCTTTACGATAGAGCCCATGATAAACGCCGGAAGCTGGGAAACCAAAGTCCTGAACGATGGCTGGACGGCCGTAACGCGGGATCGCTCGCTCTCGGCGCAGTTTGAACACACGCTGGCCGTGACGGAAACGGGGTATGAGATTTTCACCCTGTCGCCGAAGGGCTATACGAAACCGCCTTACAGTTAAAAAAAACGTCATCCCGAGCGTAGCCGAGGGATCTTTATAGAATGGATAGATTTAAGATCCCTCGACTACGCTCGGGATGACGATAGAGAGAGATTAAATAAATGTTCGACCCGATAAACAATGACAAGGATCTATACGCCACCCTTTTAAGTGTCGCATCTTTTTTAGTCATATCATTTGGCATTGCCGCATGGAGCATGACAATATTTTTCTATGCATGTATATGGACAGTTATTTTTATATCTGTAACAACACTCGTTCACAATCACCTCGAAGACAGCGGAGAAAATTTCACTATTTTTGATGTCTTTTTCTTTCTTTTTCTAAATCCACTTCAACAAATCACCTGCCTTCTTAAGCCTTCAATGACACCAAAAGCAACACACAACCCCTTTAGTTCTGCAATCTTTTTTGGTGTACTCGCAGCGACAATAATCGTAATTATAATCAACATAAAAGTTGCACCCGCATTTATCACCAAAAAATCATACCATTTGGAAAATAAAGTGCCGCCTGATTTTAGAATACCTACAACAAACATAATCTCACACAAATAAATATCCATACACGCTGTAGTAAAAATGCCAATGCAACCCAATCCAAAAATCCAACCTTCCGAAAAACCCCACTATCACGGCCACAGGGACAGGCTGCGGCAGCGGTTTGCGGAGAATGGTGCGGAGGCACTGGCGGATTATGAATTGCTGGAACTGGTTTTGTTTTTGGCTATTCCCCAGCGCGATGTGAAACCCCTCGCCAAAACCCTCCTTGCCCGTTTTGGCGGCTTGGCCGAAATTATGAACGCGCCGATGGAGGAACTCGTCAAAATCGAGGGCATAAAAGAAAACACCGCCATTGCGCTTCAATCCATCACCGCCCTTTCCACCCGCGCCATGAAAAACGAGTTGATGAAAAAGCCGATCCTCAATTCATGGGCGCGGTTGATGGATTACTGCGTCGCCACCATGGCGCACGAAACCCGCGAACATTTCCGCGTTATTTTCCTCAGCAAGAAAAACGAAATGATCGCCGATGAAATTCTTGGCTCCGGCACTGTCGATCATGCCCCCGCCTACCCCCGCGAAATTATGAAGCGGGCGATTGAACTCGGCGCGACCGCGCTCATCCTCGTTCACAACCACCCGAGCGGCGATTCCCGCCCGTCACAGGCCGACATCGACATGACGCGCAATATCATCCGCGCTGCCGAACCGTTCAATATTCTTATCCACGACCATGTGATAATTTCCAAAAACGGGTATTCCAGTTTCAAGAATCAGGGTTTAATCTAGGGCATGAAAAGTAACTCTCACACGCACACTGAATATTCCCTTTTTGTCATCCTGAGC
>JBASFN010000028.1:0-2277 GCA_049653045.1 Alphaproteobacteria bacterium | reverse complement strand
CAGAGATTTGAGAAGAGTCTGCGTGACCTTCGTGAGAAATCTTGGTGGTAAAACGCCATAACTATAGGATTTTTCTTTACTGTCCGGTATGCGCCTTAAATCCGGCCCTGGCCAGGCAAACCGGTTAACCTCACTGCAGACAATCCATGACCGTTCGCTATCGAGCTTCAAATACTCTTTAACGCGTAATGGAATCTCAACGGCCATATCGGGATTTTCAGGAGGTGCATAGGTGATCGCCGCCACGGTTACAACCGTATCAGCACCTTCTGTTTTTTTCGCCAGAACGACCGCACAAGGCCGATCCTTTATACCTTCATCGCGCCCCGCCTTATATTCTGCGCGCCGGAGATAGGAAAAACTGATGACAAGACCGGAAAACGGATCGGGAATTTTGGACATCAAAAAATCAACTTTGCGCGTCGAGCAATTCGTTGAGATATTCGTATTCTTCGGGTACTTGCGCGGCGGCGATGTCGCGAATGTCCTGCTCGCTCAGATCTTCCACGCCCAGCACCTGACGATCCCGACGTTTCAGGCGATGATATTCTTCGGCTGACAGGAACACATATTTTTCCCGGCCATTTCTGGTGACGAAAACCGGCTTTTTAAGAGCAACATCTTGAATCTCGCCAATTTTGCGCTGTAATTCAGAAATGGTAACTCGCTGCATCGACACCCTCCTGCACTATACATATAATACATAATTCACATGAAATGCATAAAACTGTCAACGATTCTGGTATCTTTTCCGACCTAGAATTGATTCTAGCCTCTCGATATAATTTGCACTATAATAATACTTATACAATTAAATTAATATAAAAGATATTATAATGATATTTGTAACGCCAAGCGAAGCGCTCAACCAAACGGCGGTCACCCTAAGGCAACACCGTATCCGCCAGAACCTGACACAAAAGGATCTGGCGCATAAATCAGGTGTGACCCCGGCGACGCTGCGCAAATTTGAGAGAACGGGGATCATTGCCCTGGGATCCTTTTTCAAATTGGCAGCGTCGCTCGGCCTTCTTGAAAACATCCTTACAGCAATCGAACCCAAGAACGAATACGCATCCCTTGATGACATGATCAAAGAAAACAAAAAGAAAACGCGCCAACGCGTAAAACCCCGAAAAAAATCATGAACGAACAATATACACCAGTGGAACTCATCCATGTCAGCCTGATCTTCGATCAAGACCGGATCCCGGTTGGCCGGCTGGCCCTGCAAAACCGGAAAATTTATTTCGAATATGATAAGGGCTTTCTTGAAAGGAATCTTAAAATCTCTCCTTACAAATTTCCTGTCAAACCGGGCGTGCAAAGTTTCGACCTCACCTTCTTCGACGGACTGCCCGGCGTATTCCATGACTCGCTGCCGGACGGGTGGGGGAGGTTGATCCTTGATCGCGCCTTACGGGCAAAGAACATCAGCCCAGAAAGCCTAACGGCTCTCGACAGGCTGGCGCATGTCGGCCGGTTCGGAATGGGCGCTCTTGTCTATGAACCGGATTACAAAGGGACGACGGAGCGAAAAGACACGCTCAATCTCGACACCTTGGCAACGCAGGCACAAAAAATATTAGAAGGGGCAACGGAGACTATTCTGGAAGATCTGGTCGCCCTCAATGGATCCTCTGCCGGCGCGCGGCCTAAGGCCATGGTCGGAGTCAATGCTGATCGGTCACAGATCATTTACGGTATCCATGACCTGACCGATGATTTTGAACACTGGCTGATCAAGTTTCCCAATATGGCTGATGACCCGGATTGCGGCGCTATCGAGTTTGTCTATGCACAGATGGCGAAAGAAGCGGGCGTCGATATGACGGAAACGCATCTGTTTCCAAGCAAAAAATCACCGGGTTATTTCGGGACGAAACGCTTTGACCGCCAGAAAAACAAACGGCTGCACCTGCACACCGCCGCAGGCCTGTTGCATTCGAATTTCCGGCAACCCGCGCTTGATTACACAGACCTCATAAAACTGACCCTGTTCATGACGCGAGATGTAACGGAGGCGGAAAAAATGTTCCGCATCGCCGTTTTCAACGTACTGTCCCATAACCGGGACGATCACGGCAAAAACTTTTCCTTCCTGATGAATGAAAAAGGGCACTGGGCCTTAAGCCCGGCCTATGACCTGATTTATTCCGCAGGACCGGGCAGCGAGCAAAGCACCTTGGTTGCCGGAGAGGGCAGAAATCCAGGGCAGTCGCATCTGCTGGATTTGGCAAAATCAGCCAGCCTGCCCGCGAAAAAAACAAAGGAGAT
>JBASFN010000027.1:0-9851 GCA_049653045.1 Alphaproteobacteria bacterium | reverse complement strand
GCTTATCCCGGTTGTAGCGCGGGCGGTTTTCTCGTGTCCACATCAGCAGCCCCTCCTATCGGGCTGCCTATATATGAATCACAAATGATTCATTCAATTCAACAAGTTTCGGAACGGACACTTAGGCATGGCGGCCAGAGGCCGCGTAGGGGAGTATTCCGCCCACAGCAGCACCATGATTAAGCTAATGACCGGCCTTAATGCTACCTTAGGCACAGAACAGGGCGGCACGATTCTAGAGATTGACGGTCTTACCCGCGTTATGCAGGATAAATGGAAACTGCCGGTTGAGATCAAGGATATTCCTGCTGGCAAAGAAACTTACCCGAATATCTTTCTGGCCCAATGGTCAGCCGAAGGCGGCAAACAGCAAATCGTCGCCAGTTTTACCAACGGCATATCGACTTTTACCGGCGATCCGGTGACACGGGTGCAAATAACCAGCAATGGTAGTTTGCCTAATCCTGGCACGTTACAGAACGTCCTGGCTTCCTTACTGGCGGCTGGACAAGACGAGGTTCAGGCAAGACAATGGGGAACGTCCAAGGAAAAACTCCCGCAAAGTCCGGCTATTCCCTTGCTTGGCTCTAGCCGTGAAATTTATGCCGCGCTGATAACGGCAAGCCAAAATGAGTTGTTAAGCCCAATTATCGGAGCTACGCCGCGCCATGTTTGGAACAGCAAGCCGCCATTGATGCGAATCCACGCGCTTAAAGAACCTGAGATTAATACGGCACTGAAGGCTATGGACGCGCAGACGCGCATTCTCGGAACGCACCCCATGCTACCCGCCGTTATCGACTTTAAGAACATGCCCCAAGAGGCGTTTAACTTTAACCTCGTACCAGCACGGCCTGTCAGCATGACCACAGGAGAAGCAGCGAACGCGGTGATTTTTTCACTGGCGGCGTAAAGCTGGCAAAAATTATACCTAATTAAGTACCAGCTATTGGTTGCCCTCTTCCTGTTCCGATAAAGCCATCCGATCAACCTGAGCGACAAACTCGCCTTCAAGCAACCCCTTTAACTCCTCCGGTTCGCCATAGAGATTGTCGGTCAACGATCCATAGAGCGTCAATTTTCTCATAAAATCGGGATCGTCAGCACGGAGCAGGACGGAATATAATCTATTAACCACGTCGCGCATAAATTGGCGCATCTCTTCATGCTTGCTGAATGGCTCACAAATTTCATTATTCCAAGTATCCCGAACGCAAAGCGCGGCCATGCCCTGGGCTAAAAACTTCTTGTCTTTATCATCCATAATTCTACCCCTCATATAACTATCCGTGACAACTGCGTTGTCCGCAAGATGTGTGTTGTAATACACAACACCATCTTGGCAAGGGAGACGCTGCCGCTCTCCCGTTGCATCCCTCTGGGGATGGTGCTTCGCACCATTGCACCCGTTGGCCGGTGCATCGCCATTCAGGGGAGCGTTCCTGCTGCCCCCGAAACCCCCATGACCAAGGGGAGAATTCTCTCTCCCCTTGAACCCCATTAACCAAAGGGCATTGCATTGCCCCTTGGAACCCTCGAGCAAAAGGGAGATGTTGGCTCTCCCTTCTGAACTTCCCATCAACCAACCCTACGCGGATTTGATACCGCTAAAGGAGCCTTCGCGCTCCCTTGGAACCCATCGACCAAACAGAACCTTGACGCCGTTACTCAATAATCCTCCAAATTAACTGAACCAGTAAAATGGATGGAACGACACAAGGATTTTCCTCGGCTAAGAGGTGCACCCGAAAGCAATATATATCGGAATAAATTTTGGTTAAGTGCCGATAGCAGGAATGCCAAGTTTTCGTGGGGAACATTGGCAAGGAACATTCCGCCAGTTGGATGTGAGGTCAGCTTGCCGACGCAACTGGCTTCATGTTCCTTCAATACGCGGATGATCTGCTCTTCACTGAAACGCTGCTTCATTGGTCTGCTCCTTCCTTGAGGTTGCAGACTCTACCTCGTTCCACTCATGGCTTCCTCCCAGTTGCATTCTAGACCTTAACCTTTGTCTAGAAAACCGGGGGAAGACCAATGGACAGAGGCGCGAATTTCGTGAGCGAAAACGAAAGTGGAATATTGTCTCTTTCAGGGCACAACACTTATAAAATAGAAAACGTAGTTTTCAAGAAAAAGGAATGGAAATTCTAATCAATTGGCTCATCAGCATTATTCTTTTATCAGTCTTTCACCAAGGTTCGAGAAAAAACGCAGCAGGTAGCCGTCGCAATCGGCGATAACAAATTGGCTATGACCTTTTTCTGTTTTATCTTTCCGATACCAGCGCTCTTCAAGAGGAACAACGAGATCAATGCCTGCTTTCTGAACCCGGTCATGCAAGATTTTCGCGTCACTAATTTCAATCTGAAGGTTTATTCCGCGGCCATAGGGATGTTCGAGGGGTGCTGTCCTGAAACGTCTGCCGGGACCGGTGGCTTCTTCTAACATCATATGGACGCCGTCCAAATCAAGATAAGCAAATTTCTCTTCCGGACGGCTATACAGGATTTTGAAGCCAAGCACATCGACATACAGCTTCAGTGAGCGTTCAATGTTGTCGACGTCGAGTTCCGGCACTACTTTGTATGACATTTGTGTAGCTCTTTCGATTTTGTTTCTTAACTTCAATTCCGATATGATCTGATTTCCAGCTACTTGTCCAGATCAACCCCAATTTCACCCCAGGCTCGGGGCATTCGCTGAGGCAATGACGAGTGGCTGGAAAACCCCTCTTTCCTTTGGCATTTGCCACTCAATATGGTCAAATCCTGCCTGCTCCAGGGAAGCAGACAGCTCATCTCGCCGCAGCGCACGATATGGCTTCACTTCATGGAATGATACCCACTTATCGTCTTTTTTAAGAGACGTATGTTGATGAAGTTCATATAGATTGTCTGCGATCCAATTCCAGACCTGGAAGCTAATAGATTCTTTGCCGGGCTCTCTGTGGAACATGGGAGGCATCATTTGGGGTTTAGTCTTAATTAGTTCATCGTAGTCCCTAATCGTTGCGACAAATATCCCGCCGAGTTTTAAGCGCGCCTTAATTTCTTTCAATGCCTTCAACAAATCATCATCATCGATAAGATTGGGAAGAGAGTTGTCGATACTCATCACTGCGTGGAAATCGTGACGGAGCTTGCCTAAAAACAACAAATTCATTTTTCTGTAATCAACAACCAGTCCGCGTTTTGTTGTCTCCTGTTTCGCTCTTTCTATGGCTTTCTTACTGATATCGGTCCCTACGACACGATGCCCCATCTGCGCCAAACCTATTGATTGAGTCCCAATTCCGCACGTGCAGTCCAGAACATCGACCTTTTCTTTTCCCCAAAACCGCTCAATAATTCCATTGAAAAGAATCGCTTGGTTCGCAATGGTTGCTTCCCAATCTTGAAACATGTGATGATAATTCTGTGCGAAATCATCGTAAAATTTTTCTGCCGACTTGATGTTGCTGCGCATGTTGTTCACTCTGATTGTGTAATGCCAAGTTATCTGTATAGTCCTCTAGCGAGGTGCCCAGACGTCGTTCTTTCGTGTTTGAAGCGCTAAGGAGTTAACTTTACCAGCACAACGTAACAGCATCTCTTTTTCTCCTTTTGATGCCAGCACGTCACAGATTATCTGCGCGATCTCCTTGAAGTCAGATTCACAATAACCCCGAGAAGAAGCCCATGCTGTGCCGAGGCGAAGGCCGCTGGTATCGGCCATGCGAGGCGACGCGTCTGTCGGTAAAGTCTGGCGGTTGGAAAGAATGCCTATTTTTTCCAGCCGTTTCTCAGCATCCACACCATTAATACCAAAGGCGGCTTGCACATCGAGCACTACATAATGTTTGTCCGTGCCCCCTGTCAGCATCGCGCCCGGAAGATGCGAAAAGCCATGTTCCAGCGTTTTCGCATTTATAATGACGTTTCGGGCATAGTCCTGAAATGGACTGCCCTGGGTAAGTATCAATGCGTTGGCCGCATCGGATATTTTGCGAACGGAAAAACTGGACTGCGTTCCTGGATGCACGGCTTTATCTATACTGGTTGCCAATTCCTGTCGGCATAATATTGTGCCTCCAAATGGTCCTCTGAGCGTCTTATCTAGCGACATAGTAGCGACATCAGCCAAAGGAATAGGGTTTGGAATAACCTTTCCGGCTATAAGCCCAGCCTCGTGCGATAGATCAAACATCAGGCGAGCATTTACACTATCGGCAATTTTGCGCAGCCGCTGGGCATCAAACAGTCGTGGATATGCCGATGATCCACAAATCACGAGCTTGGGTTTTGTCTGCGTGGCTAATTCGGCGGCACGATCATAGTCTATTAATCCATCATGGCCAGTGCCGTAAAAGGTGAAGTTATAGGCGCGACCAGAAAAATTCAGTTTAAGGCCGTGCGTTAAATGCCCTCCGGCTTTGAAGCCAAGGGCCAAAACCGGATCACCATTTGAAAGCAGAGCATGATAGACAGCTTGGTTTGCTTGGCTGCATGAGTGTGGCTGCATATTGGCATGTTCAGCATCAAAAACCTTGCAGGCCGCCGCCGCCGCAATGCCCTCAATCCGGTCATGTAGATCAGCGCCTGCGAAAGGACGTTTGCCCAGCACGCCTTCTTGAATCATATAGCCCGCATAAGGCGCATTGCTGACCAAGTCGTCGGGGCAAGCATTATCGCTGGCTATAAGATTGATGACCTTGCGTTCGTAGCTCGTAAGTTGTGTGCCACAATCATGCAGCTCTGCCAAAAGCTGGTTCCATGTAGGATCGGAAAAATTATTCATATGAAATTTCCAAGTCATTGGCTATCCCCTAGCCTCGATAGAGCTGCCAGATTGCCGGTTATGGTTGAATACGGTTTTCTATCAAACGGCGCTTATGGGACCTGCTGGGCGGCATTGCGCGCACTTCCTCGACATTCACTCTAAGATTGGGATCCTTGAATAGATCCTTCAGGCCAGTGACAAAAGTTTGGATCGTTTCTTTGTCGGGGCCGTTTTTGTCGGACTCAGGAATGATCAACAACCGGACTTCATCAAGCTTAGTCTGAATGATCTGAAATTCGGCAACTTTCGCTTTAGCTTCAATTAATGTTCGATCATAAAGAGCCATAACGCGATCGGGAGGGACCAATCCAATCGTTTGGCTTTGCAAAAATTGATCTGTACGCCCTTGGAAGGATTGAAAATGACGGAATTTGTTGCCGCAGTCGCAACACTCGGACGCCGCCGCGATCTGGATAATATCACCCTGGCGGTACCGGATAAATGGCGTGTATGTATTCACAAGATTTGTCGCAACGATTTCTCCCATGCCTTCGCTATCCGGATTCAATACATCCACCCGAACATTATCCTCCACAATGTGATAGCGGCCTTCTTTGCACTCTGTGGCGATATAGCTCAATTCGACGGATGAATATTCATCGAATACAGGTGCCCCCATCCTTTCGCCGATTTTAACGCGTTCGGCTTTTGTGCAGGCTTCGGAATTAGTCAGAATGGCCTTAATGCCAAGTTCTTTGGGATCATCGACCAGCGCCGAAAGACGGCCAAGATAGCTGGGGAATCCGGACAGCAAAGCAGGCTTCATAAGCTTGAGATGCTTCAGCACATGCTCCGGTGGGCAATCATTTGAAACGGTAAAGAAGGGATATTTACCGTCCAGCGACGTGTAAGGGGGGCATGCCAGATAGCTCATATAGCACCACTCCGTAGGATCTCTCCGACGACCCAGCATCTGCTCAGTAAAACGTAATTCCCAGAGAGCGTGGTGATCGGTCATGGTGGGATCGCGCATAATCTGCAATGTTTTTCCGGACGAACCAGATGTTCTTTGCGTATAAATCTGCGAGGGGTCAGGCGACAATGCCGTCGTAAACATATCGTAGTTATCGATAATGTCATTCTTTGATATTGTCGGCAGGGCATTGTAATCGTCCCAGGTAACGACGTCGCCGCGTCTGAAGCCTGCCGACTTATAAAGTCTATTGTAAAACGGATGCGTTGAATACGCATTATCGACAATCACAGAAATCTGCTGAAGTTGCCGCGAACTGATTTCGTCATGGCTCAGCCGCGTTACAGCGTGCAAGCTGTCGCGATTGCAGAGCCATTTCTTCAACAGACGAAACTGGCCCTCGATGGTCTCCGTCCGGCTTCCAACATGGTCATGGATATGCGCTTCAATTTCCGGAATGCCAAACGAGAATGTTTTGACATCAAACATAGTGTATCTCCTTGCGTTCGCAATTTTGGTTTATCAAAATTTACTCGCGATGACCTAAGGGGTATGGGACGGCGGCTTCTTTTTGGTATCCGGATCGCTCCTGACAGCCGTGATATCGGGAGCATCCAAGAGCGAGGCATAGAAGGCGTCCGGAGAAGCAATTTGCACGAGCTTGTGATTTTGAATTGCGTAAAATTTTGTTCCAATGTTCTCCGCAAACTTTCTATCGTGCGAGACAAGCACACAAGCAGCTTCGTTGGAGATGATCTCGGATTCGAGCTGCCTCTGACCAGCGATATCCAGGTGATTCGTTGGCTCATCGAGAATATAAAAATTCTGATTCGACAACTGTAGTCCCAGCAAAGCAACCCGCGCTCGTTGGCCGTGGCTCAATTTGCCAAGCTTCATGGCCTGAACGCGGACCGGAAAACCTGCACCCACTAAAGCGCCGATGGCTTTCTGTTCATCCAGGCCCGAACTCCGCGAAAAATAATCCTTTAATGACTGATCGAGAGGCAGATAGGATAAATGTTGATCGAGATATCCGAGTTTAGCGCTCGGCGTGATCGCAATGCCCTCCTTCCGCCCATCATCTGGATCATCGAATGCAAGATGCAATCTGTTAAGGAATTGTGTTTTACCACTTCCGTTCGGCCCCATGATGACAAGGCGTTCACCTGGCGAGATATCAAGCTTATCGATATGAAAGAGCATTGTGCCGTCTGGGGCATTGATCGTCATATTTTCTATGCCAAGAAGACGCTTCGCTTGTATGCCGCTGTTGCCGAGCTTGATGTCGCGTCTGGCTTCGATATGGACATCCGTTAAATCAGCACCAATGTTTTCCGCCCGTTTGGCTATCTGCGTAGATTTTCTAAGGGCAGCGAAACTGCGATTATTGACGCCAATCTGGCGCAACTCGTGGGCGCTGCGTTCGAGCCTGTCTATTTCTTTAAGCTCTTTGGCTCTCTGCGCCGACGATGATTTATCTTGTTCGGCCAACAAGTCTATCGCCGTTTCGTAGGGATAATCAAAGACGTGAGCCTGTCCGGCGCGCAAGATAACTGTCTTGTTCGTGCAGTTTGCCAGAAAGCTTCTGTCGTGGCTGATCGTGATCAGAGGTACATTATAAACTTGTTCATTGAGCCATTGTTCCAGGAGGATGATTTTGGCCACATCGAGGTGGTTGGTCGGTTCGTCCAGCAGAATTACATCCGGCTCGCTAAGAGCAAGACGCGCTATGAGGGCCAGTCGCTGCCACCCACCACTTAACTCGCTTATTGGCCTTGTTCGGATATCGTCTGGCGCTTTGAATGCATCCAATGCAATATCGACCTTCCAGGCGCTGACGTCGCGTTCATCTTTGGGAATGGCCGCACTGATTACGTCATATAAATTTTCATTTTTGAGCGCTTCGGGAACATCCTGTTCCATGAATCCGAATTTCAGGCCTTTGGATCGAATAATCCGCCCCTTAGTAGGCTCGATCTCACCGGAGATGCATTTCAGAAGCGTAGATTTTCCGCTTCCGTTATTTCCGACGATGCCAATCCGATCATTATCGGTAATCGCAAGCGTTAATCCTTCAAACAGCGTCTCAGCATATCCAAAAGAAACATTTTCGAGTCTGATTTGCGTCATGGGCTATCCTTTGTTTTCTATCCCAAATCCAGTTTTGGTATCTGCATATTAGTAGCCCGGCCACGGCCAGGCATAAGTGAGTCGCGCCTCATATCAATGATCCGGAAAGCTTCTGTAACAATGGCCGCGATAACAGTCTCTGCTTGTGCAGCAATATGAGACGTGGCAACGAACTTGTCGGACCCGAGAGAGAGCAATCCATATTGATCTCCGGCCAATCCTTGGTTGTACATCCATTCATTGTAATAACTGTCAAAAAATGCTCGGCGGGGCCTTTGGTCAATCAGGCCTTGTCTTAAGGCAACCGGATCAACAACTTTCGGGTTGCTGAAGCATAGAAGGATTTGACCCTCCTTGGCCATGCCAAGTGTTTTGTCGTTGAGAAGATGATGCGTTTCAGGTGTATAGGTTACGCAGAGAATGACAGCATCGGCTGTACTCACAAGGTCGGGAAGTGGTTTGAACTGCGCATTGATCTCGTTTTCCAGCGCAGCTTTTCTGCTGCGTGAGAAATATGAAATAGAGGCATTGGATATTGCCCTTATCTTTCTGGCAACCTTTGATCCGATATCTCCCGCGCCAATGATCCCAATACTCGACTCCGAAAGTGTCTTGTGGGGTTTTTGCGTCCATCCACCGAACAGAAGGTCATCACGAGAATGATAGGCATTGGCAAGATTAGAAATAACGGCTCCCAACGCGAATTCAGCAACGGCATCTGCGTTAATGCCTGGGGTGTTGTCGACGACAATATTTTTTTCCTGAGCGTCTTTCAAATTTGCAAAACTGTTCGTACCTGTCCCCATCACGACGATATGTCGTAGATCCGGTGCCGCGTCCATCAGCTCGGCATCTACATATTCGGGGCCTCCGACAATATAATGTGTTATGCCGGGCAACAGTGCTGCAATATCGGTATTATTTTTCGGTTCGCGCAGATGAACGACATTGCCTGTAGGAATGCCCGCAGGAATACTGAAATCGCCGGTTATAAGGATTTTCTGTTCGGTCATGCTCATCATCCCAGATCGTTCTTTTTTACAATCGGGTTCGCGGCAACGCCTTGCGGTGTAGTAGGAGAAGGTGCATTAGTCGCGCCAAAGACCTGTGGCAGGGTCCGCTCAAGAACATCCACACCCTTATAAAATACGTCATCTGGTTTCATGAGCGAGATTCGGATCCTGTCAGTATGTTGTTGCTGAGAATTCCAGAAGAAGAATCGTCCAGGCAGCACGGCGATATTGTGCGGACGCAATTTTTCCAGAATTTCTACATCCGTCATGCCAGTTTTTGAACAGTCGATCCAGGCGACAGGCAGGGTACAGTCTCTGTCATTTTTGACAAGTTTAAGGGGTGTATTGGCAATAGCCGATTCAACGCGCGCAGTACGTTTTTCAACTTCCTGCCAGACAATCTTATCCAGGCCGACTTTGTGCGTTTCATCAATCAGCTTGCTAAGCAAGGCCAGGGAAAAATTGCTTGTGCAGAGATAAAACTCTTCATAGAGCAGACGCAGGTCTTTCGCCAATGGCTCCGAGTATGCCATCAGGCTCACTTTCATATCCTGCGTGGGCCATGTCTTACCTGTATCTTCAATGACAATAAAATCGACGCTAGTATCTTTCAGTGTTTGATAGCTGTCATATGTTTGCTTCGAGTAGAAACGGAAAGTAGCATCGACGATCAGCGTCACATCCTTACGACGGCATAACTGGCAAATATCACGGAATTCATCCGGCGAAAGTTGAAAACCTGTCGGGTTATTCGGCGAAACAATAAAAAGGCTTTTAAGGCCATGCTGGTCGATCTTTTCTTCCAAGCGACCAGGATCGAGAAGATCGCGTTCTTCAATCGGCTTTGTCGCGATGAAGGTCTTATGGTTAGACGAAGAAAAGGCCGCAAACGTGCGATAGGAACGCGGTTGCCGTTGCCGAAGCCGGACAGTCTCAATCAGGTCTGGAGCTTGGATTTTATGAGCGACGCGCTA
>JBASFN010000026.1:0-3491 GCA_049653045.1 Alphaproteobacteria bacterium | reverse complement strand
CAGTTCCTTTTTGATTTCGCGGATGGTTTCAGTCGAACGGGTTATCGCTTCGACCGCTCTGTCGGTGGCCTGCTCCAAGCTTTCGACTCCGCCCGTCATCAGGCTGGTCAGGTTGGCGGTTTCCTCGCCGACTTTTGCAACCACATCGGACAGACCCGAAGTGTGGGTTTCAAATTGACCGCCGAGGGCTTTTAATCTTTCCTCGACGGAGCTGACGACATCGTTCAAGCCGTCAAAGCCTTTGCTGAGATTGGCTTCGATGTCTTTTGTGCGATCCCCGGCCTTGTCGGAGGCATCAAGTATTTTCTGCGCGCCCTTTTCAAGGGTAGCTTCCATATCGCCTGCGCGGTCGAGAATTGTTTTCGTCGCAATGCTCCACGCATCGGCGCCGCTTTGGACTTTTTTGTCGAGTTCGCCTGTGCGGGTTTCAATTTCTTCGGTGATTTTGACGAGTCCGGCGGTTTTTTCCTTGAGCGATTCAGCCAGCCTGTCGATATGGTGTTCGGCTTTTTTGGAAATGCCCGTGAAATCGCGCATTTCAACGCGCAAGCCTTGACGCGCACGTTGCAGGGATTTGAGAACCGTTTTCGATGCCGAGGAAATTTCGGCCGCTTGCGAGCAGAGGCGTTCAATGTCCTTGTTAATCAGACGCCCGGTTTCCTCAGACGGGAACAAGAGAGATTGCAATTCAGTACGCAAGGCTTGCGAATACTGGTGAATGTCGGCACGGCGATGCATGACGGACAAAATGATCCAGAGCAGCGCGGGCGGAGCGAGAATTCCAGAGAAAACACCGCCAAGTTCATGCGGCTGGTAATGAACGCCAGACTTGAATAGGTAAATAACGCAATAGGAAACCCACAGGAACGTGAGTGCCGCGCCCCCGGCATAAAGACCTTTCAGCATCGGGCTGGTTGCCGCCATGGAAACGCGGGCGGCGGGTTTCAGGATCAGGACGGATTCTTCCTCAAGATCGAACGTGTCCATTTCTTTTGGCACTTCGTGGTTTTGAGGTTTTTGAGACACAGAGGTGATTTTCAGCCCGCTGATGCCGGAAATTTTTTTTCTGAGTTCAGAAGTCCGCTCCGCCCTCAAGTCAGCCTTGAGGCTTTCTGTGATGTCCTGCGGCTGGATCTCATCGGACAGGATTTGTTTGATCGCGGATTGCTCAGACATTAGAAAAAGCTCCTTCCACCCGTTCGGTTGCGGGTGACATGACTGGTGTTGAATGGGACTCCCGGAGTAAGGCACGGGTCTTTTCCCCGATCAAGAAAAAGCTGAAAGTTATTCACATTCCAGAAATTAAATATACTGCGGCGTCTTTGTCAGCTACTTTGTCGCTGAAGCGCAGGTTGGGTACGAAACAGGGTGCGAGTCGTACACGGTCGCCGCCCATTTACGGAGGTCTTCGGCGCTCATTTCGGAGGCTTTCATAATGCGGGGGGCGTATTTTGCACAAAAAATATCGGGGCGAATTCCGGCGGCATCATTAGAAATTTTATTGGCAAAATTCGTACGAAGCGTGTTGATGCTGGCCTCCGGATTTTTCTCACCGTTTTTCTTAAAGAAGTTCAGCAAGATACTTTCATATTGAGCAAAAAGCTTGCCGTGCTTTGCCGTAAACTCGCGGTACATCGGATAGAGCCTCTGGCCGTGACGCTTGCCCATGTGCTGGCAGTTGAGGCCAATAACCATCAATTCGCTGTGAATGCGAATCCCCTGCTCCGCTTCGGATTCGGCAGGGGTGTAGCAACGAAGCCCCGTTTTTCCTGCGAATGCAGCACCCGGCAGGAGAATAAACCCGGCCAGAAGGATAGCAGACAGTGTCTTTTTCATTGAAAACTCCCGATGACGAAGGCTAACCTAATAATATAGCCTCCGGTTTTATGCAATATTTTTGTTTGAAAACCTCAGCAGAAATGGTACGCAAAGCCCATGGAAAACCCTGTCCACAAAAAGCTTTTTATTAAGACCTGGGGCTGTCAGATGAATGTGTATGACAGCAACCGGATGGCCGATGTTCTGGCGCCGCTCGGCTATAAGGCGGTGGACTCGCCAGACGGCGCGGACATGGTGATTCTGAATACCTGTCACATCCGCGAAAAGGCAACGGACAAGGTTTTTTCGGAACTGGGGCGATTGCGCGAACATAAAGACGAAAAAGCCAAGTCCGGCCAGAAAATGATTTTGGCCGTGGCGGGATGTGTGGCGCAGGCCGAGGGCGATTTTATTCTGGAACGCGCCCCCTATGTCGATATGGTTTTCGGCCCGCAAGTTTACCATGAATTGCCGGAAATGGTGGCGAAGGCAACCGGAGCCTTCGGCAAGTCACGCATTATCAATACGGACTTCCCGGCGATCTCGAAATTCGATCACCTGCCCGAGGAACATCAGAACACAGGACCTTCGGCGTTTTTATCCATTCAGGAGGGCTGCGACAAGTTCTGTACGTTCTGCGTCGTACCCTATACGCGTGGTTCGGAATATTCCCGTGATGCTAAGGGGATATTGGGCGAAGCCAAGAGATTGGTTGAAGCTGGCGTCAAGGAAATTACCCTCCTCGGCCAGAACGTCAACGCCTTTCACGGCGAAGGATTGGATGGTAAGGATTGGGGACTGGGGCGCCTGATAAAGGCCATGGCCGAAATCGACGGGCTGGCACGCATACGCTACACCACTTCCCACCCCCGCGACATGAGTGATGAGTTGATCGAGGCGCATGGCAGCGTCGATAAGCTGATGCCCTTTCTGCACCTCCCCGTTCAGAGCGGATCGGACAGGATTTTGGAGGCGATGAACCGCAAGCATACATCCGACGATTACCGCCGGATCATTGACAAATTACGTGCCGTTCGCCCGGACATCGCCTTCTCATCGGATTTTATTATCGGCTTCCCCGGCGAGACGGACGAAGACCTTGAGGACACAATGCGGTTAGTACGCGATGTCGGCTTTGCCTCGGCGTACACGTTTAAATATAGTGCCCGCCCCGGAACCCCGGCCGCGAAAATGCTGAAAAATCTTGTCCATGATAAAATCGCCAGCGAGCGGCTTGTACGCTTTCAGGCACTGGTGCTGGAGCAGCAGCTTGCCTTCAATAAAAAATGCGCCGGGATGACCATGCCCGTGCTGCTGGATCGCAAGGGAAAAAAACCAGGACAGTTGCAAGGACGCTCGCCATGGAACCAGTCGGTCTATGTCCGCGCCAATGACCGCCTGATGGGGCAGATCGTCGATGTGGATATTGAGGACGGTTTCGATCAGTCGCTGACCGGCGCGGTAAAGATACTTGATGCTGCATAACACCATTTCTTACCTTTTCCTTAACGATTTTCACTCTATATTGATGGTACGGAGATTTTTTTAGAAAAGGACTCCCTATATTGGCCGATAACCATGTTTTAGAATTTAAAAACAAGGACTTGGTTCCCCTCCTCTTTGGCGAGCACAACACGCATATCGCCTATCTCGAACGGAAACTGGGCATTTTG
>JBASFN010000025.1:0-4105 GCA_049653045.1 Alphaproteobacteria bacterium | reverse complement strand
CGCACGACGGCGTTGTTGCTCGCCTGTCGCACTCCCCATCGATTTATTTTGCTCGTCCATCCCGTTTGCACTTTCCGATTTTGGCAACATCCTACCGCGCGGCAATCGCACGATCGCTCTTTGGAATCTTAACCAAAGAGGGATCCAAATGTCTCAATCGAAAAAGGACCGACTTTTTCCAATCAAACTCCAAGCCATTTCTGACGAAGAATTGGCTAAAATCGTGGCAGCGGCTTTACGCCATGATTTCGGAGAAACAGCCTCCGCCGTGAAGAGGATCGGGCAACTTACCAACGCAAATTTGCGGGCGATAAAAAACTGGTATGAGGCCAGAAATGCACCATCTTCCGGACACTTACTGCTATTGGCCAGATCATCACCCAGCATCCTGAAATTCATCCTGGAACAGATCGGCGGCGAGGATCTCTGGGACGCTTTTCAGCTGCTTTCCCATCATGCCCTGGCGACAGTGCCGGAGCCGGAAAACACCGTTTATACTGACAAAACTGTCAGTGAAAATGTCCCTATAAATGTCCCATTAAAATCGCTTAACGATCGTCAACGCTGGTTTTTGATTCTTTTGAAGCGTAAAAATAAAGCCTGCGCGGAGGACATCACAGAGCATTTTGACGTGGTGATCAAGACCGCCAGACGCGACATCGAAGGACTGAAAAACGCTGGTAAAATACGCTTTATTGGAGCAAAAAAAACGGGCTGGTATGAATGTATGCAACTATGAAATAACAAGCTTATTGTAATCTACAAACAAAAACGCCGCCAGGGCAAACTGGCGGCGTTTCTTATTAAGAGCGTCGGTTCAATCAACCGCAGCAATGCGTTTTGCAGGCCGCATGCTCGGTTTTTTCGTTCCATGCCACTGGGGCGAAAGCCTGATCAAGCTGTGTGTTTGCAATATGATTGGTGTAATTGGATAGGGTCTTGAATCCAACACCCAGTAACACTTCCAGAACTTGGGATTTCGTATAACCTGCGGACAAGAAACGCTTCAGGCTTTCTTCCGAAGGATAACCACGTTTATCAGCTACCTCGCTGGCAAAAACCCTCAAAGCTTCAAGTTTAGGATCACTTATGGGCGTATTGTCGCGCAAGGATTTCACAACGTCCTCAGGCACTTTTTGCATTCCGGCGATAACCGTGTGCGCTGCCATGCAGTAAGCGCAACCATTCACATGGCTAGTCGCCAGAAGAACGATCTGACGTTCGATTGGATTGAACGAGGTACTGTCGAAAATTTCGGCCAATGTGAGATAGCCCTTCAGCAAGGCCGGAGCGTCCGCCATCGTGCCCAGAAGATTAGGCACGAAGCCGAACTTCTTCTTTGCCCCCTCTAAGAAGGGACGTGCTGCCTCTGGTGCTGTCTCTTCGGTATGAACGGTATATGTCATGGTTTTGGTTTCCTTTCGGGTTGGTGTGTTGAAAAGTCGTACACGAGCCGCTGTTAACGTCCCGCCATTTTACGCAGGTCGGCATCGGTCACGGGTTGGCCACCGACGCCCCATGCGCCTGGCTGGACATCCTCGATCGTGACCCAGGTAACTTGGCGCAATCCTTCGCCCTCCACGGACACCACGGCATCCGTGACTTTGCGGATAAGCTCCTGTTTCTGTTCAAGCGTCAGATACCCTCCGACGCCTTTAATCTGTACAAGTGGCATGATTTTTCTCCTCATTTTGTTGTTACAGATGATAATATGATGGTAGATTTACTAATAACAAGTACGCACTAATAATGCATATAGTATTAAATACGATACTATTGGATGGAAAAGGAGGCGCCTATGCGCAAACAACGTCACAAGGTTTATGCTTGCTGCCCGCTGGAAGCTGCACTGGACGTCATGGGTGGGAAATGGAAGGCGACAGTACTGTTTCGCCTAATGGAGAACACCTATCGCTTTAACGAATTGCGGCGCTTGTTGCCCAACATCACGCAGCGCATGCTCACCACGCAATTGCGCGATCTGGAGTCCGACGGCCTTGTCAGCCGGAAGGTTTATGCAGAGGTGCCACCCAAGGTCGAATATTCTCTCACCCCTCTTGGCCGAACACTGGAGCCTTTATTGCGCGAGCTTTATCACTGGGGAGAAGAATTCAAGGAACAGGTTGAAGAAACCACGCCCAAGACACAAGACCGGAAGAAGAAATAAATGCATTGCTCACGTCAAATTTTAATATCACTCTTGTTGCTGGGCGCGATGTTCTTGCCTGAGAGCGGATTTGCGGGTCAGAACGGAAAAACCATCGAGGCAAAAGAATTAGATCCTTGGAAAGAGCATGTCTTTAAAGGGAAAACGCCTTATTCAATTGATCGGTCTTCTGGGGCTAACGTCATCAAAGCATCTTGCATCAACACGGCTTCGGCGCTTTATCAAGAAAATGTGGTGGATTTATCAAAAACACCTGTTTTGCGATGGTCATGGAAAGTGGAGGACGTTCACACACAACTACAGGAGAAGGAAAAATCAGGCGATGATTATCCGGCGCGTGTTTATGTCGTTTATACGCCAAGCCGCCTGACACCCTGGCGCACTCTGGCGATTGACTATGTATGGTCGAACAACCAGGACATCGGCAGCATCTGGCCGAATGCTTTTACAAGCAATGCAATCATGGTTGCCCTTCAATCGGGAAAAACTCGCTCCAGTCAGGCGTGGAAACACGAAGCACGAAACGTTAAACAAGACTTCAAGAAATTCTTTGATATTGATCTGGATACCATTGACGGCCTCGCCATCATGACCGATTGCGACAATACAGGGCTTTCGATGACGGGATTCTATAAAAACATTCGTTTTTCATCGGAGTGACGACATATGGATGCATATATTCGCTTGGGCATATTCGCCGTTGTCTTCATCGGTATGGCAGCGGCAGAATTTCTCTGGCCGCGCAGAAAACAGCTTTTAGGGAGGGTTAAACGCTGGCCGAATAATATCGGTATTGCTGTCTTTAATGTCATTCTTGTGCGCTTTTGCCTTCCGATAACGCTTGCCGGATTTGCCGTAGTTGTCAGCGACAACCATTGGGGAATTTTTTCCATGATAGACGTTCCCATTTTTGCGAAGGTCATTCTATCGCTTATCTTCTTGGATCTTATAATATACGTCCAACATGTTGCGTTTCACCATATTTCTGTTTTATGGCGTCTGCATCGCGTCCACCATGCCGACACGGAAATCGACGTTACCACAGCATTGCGCTTCCACCCGACTGAAATCATGGTTTCCATGGTCATTAAGTTCGCGGCGGTGGCCGCAATAGGCGTGCCAACCGAGGCTGTTTTGCTCTTTGAAATTATCCTCAACGCCTGCGCCATGTTCAATCACGGAAATATTCGTTTGCCCTCAGGCGTGGATAATATCTTACGTTGCGTTCTTGTAACGCCGGACATGCACCGCGTTCATCACTCCGCAATTATGCGCGAGACCAACAGCAATTACGGATTTAACATTTCTTTGTGGGATCGCCTGTTTCGCACATACCGCGCACAGCCTGAGCTGGGGCATGACGGCATGATGATTGGCTTGCGGGAGTTTAGAGAGCCTGACGAAGCCAAAATCGACAGGCTCCTGACACAGCCTTTCAGGTAATATCGTCAGCTATGGCTTATTCAAATTCCAATCATAGTCGAAGTAATCGATTATCGTACCACTCTCAGAAATATCGGGTTTGTATTTTTTCACAAAAGCCAGAACGCCTTTATCGCCCCCAAAATCCTCAGCGAACCATTTGAAGATAGGTGAAAGAGTTACCCCCGATGCGCTTTCTTTCATCCCCTTCGTGGAATTGGATAAGAATTTTCGTACCTGATCGTCAAGTTGGGAATCTAGGGTTTTTTCCTGATACACTTCATTACGCAGATCCGGACAGGATAAGGATGCGCAGACGATGGCCATGTGTATGCGCGGATCGTGCATTTTACGCAAAACCCCATGTTCTATCTTGTCAAGCGTATATGCATTTCCCGCGACCTGCCATGAATGTGCCTTCCAGGGGCTTTGCAAAAGCGTTCCTAAATCCTTGATGCTTTTCACATCATTATTTTTAACGATCAAATCTATCGTCAACAGATTATAGGCGTTGAT
>JBASFN010000024.1:0-11344 GCA_049653045.1 Alphaproteobacteria bacterium | reverse complement strand
ACCATGTCGTTGAATCCAGGCCAGAAACCGCCCCTGACGACGACAAGAAAAAATAAACCTTTTATAAAGAATTTACCGTTTAAGCTGTGAGGAGGCCTTGATTTTTCTCCAAAAGAGGCCAGATTCCACTATGGCAGGCTCGGAAGGTCTGTTTTTGGGTGAAAAACGAAGTTTCCGGGGCTATTCTTTGTCTAATATATTGAAAACAACAATTTATAAGGTCGGTCAGGTATGCTCGGTGGTTCTTTAGGCGGCCCCAAAGCCAATGTTTTTGCGGTTCTCCCGTTGCGGGACATAGTGGTATTTCCGCATATGATCGTTCCCTTGTTTGTGGGACGCGAGAAGTCTGTGCGCGCCCTTGAGCATGTCATGCGCGATGACAAACAGATTTTACTGGTCACCCAGAAATCCCCGGCTGATGATGACCCGGCCTCTGATGCCCTGTACACGGTTGGCACAATCGGCACGATCCTACAGCTTTTGAAATTGCCGGACGGAACGGTCAAGGTTCTGGTCGAAGGCGGCAGCCGCGCTCGCGTGACCCGTTTCATCGAGGAGAAGACGCATCTGGAAGCAGAAGCGGTTCAGATTTCGGATGACACGCTTGTAAATGATGAGATTGAAGCGTTGTCGCGTGCCGTGATGACCCAATTTGAACAGTATGTGAAGCTGAACAAGAAGATCCCGCCGGAAGTCATTGTTTCCGTGAACCAGATCGAAGAGCCGGCCAAGATGGCGGACACGATTGCCTCGCACCTGTCCCTCAAGATCGAGCAGAAACAGGAGTTGCTGGAGGTTGCCAGCGCGGCGGAAAGACTGGAGCGTATTTTTGGTTTCATGGAGGGCGAGATTGGCGTCCTGCAGGTCGAAAAAAGAATTCGCAACCGCGTCAAGCGTCAGATGGAAAAAACCCAGCGCGAGTATTACCTGAATGAACAGATGAAGGCGATTCAGAAGGAACTGGGCGAGGGTGAAGACGGGCTTGATGAAATCGGCGAACTTGAAAAGAAAATCAACGAAGCCAAGCTGTCGAAAGAAGCTCTGGAGAAGGCGTTGCACGAGGTTAAAAAACTGCGCCAGATGAGTCCTATGTCGGCGGAAGCCACAGTCGTTCGCAATTATCTCGATTGGATCGTTAGCGTGCCGTGGGGCAAGAAAACCCGTGTCAAAAAGGACATAGCAGAAGCTGAAAAAATCCTCAGTCGCGATCATTACGGGCTTGAGAAGGTTAAAGAGCGCATCCTTGAATATCTCGCGGTTCAACAGCGCACAAAAAAAGTCAAAGGTCCAATCTTATGCCTTGTCGGCCCGCCGGGGGTTGGTAAAACCTCGCTGGGGCAATCGATTGCCAAGGCGACAAACCGCAATTTCGTCCGAATGAGCTTGGGCGGTGTTCGGGATGAAAGTGAAATACGTGGGCACAGGCGCACCTATATTGGCGCATTGCCCGGAAAAATCATTCAAGGCATGAAAAAAGCCAAGGTCAACAATCCGTTGTTCCTGCTCGATGAAATTGACAAGCTGAGCCATGACTGGCGCGGTGACCCGAGTTCCGCGTTGCTTGAGGTTCTTGACCCCGAACAAAATGCCACGTTCCAGGATCACTATCTTGAGGTCGATTATGATTTATCGGATGTGATGTTTGTCTGTACGGCGAATAGTATAGCCAACATGCCGCGTCCGTTGCTGGACAGGATGGAGATTATTCGCGTTGCCGGTTATACCGAGGACGAAAAAATCGAGATTGTTAAAAAACATATCCTTAAAAAACAAATGCAGGCGGCCGGCCTGAAAGGCTCAGAATTTTCAGTCAGTGATTCTGCCCTACGGGATTTGATCCGGTATTACACCCGCGAGTCGGGTGTGCGGAGTCTGGAGCGTGAAATCGCCAACCTGTGCCGTAAGTCCATCAAAGAGATATTGATGAAAGGCAAAGCCGAGATTGCCGTGACGCACCGGAATCTTGGAAAATATGCTGGGATCAAAAAATTCCGCTTTGGTGAAATCGAAGAAGAAAATCGTGTCGGCGTGGTCAATGGCCTTGCCTATACAGAAAGCGGCGGTGATTTGCTCTCTATCGAGGCTGTAACCATGCCTGGTAAAGACGGCAAGGTGACCATGACTGGCAACCTTAAGGACGTGATGAAGGAATCGATTCGTGTTGCAGAGATGCTGATTAAATCACGTGCAGTGACCTATGGCCTTGATTACGAAGAACTGAAGGAAAAGCAAATCCACGTCCATGTGCCCGAGGGTGCGACACCGAAAGACGGCCCCTCTGCAGGGGCGGCCATGGTGACCGCGATTATGTCGGCATTGACGGGTATCGAGGTGCGCAAGGATATTGCGATGACCGGCGAGGTCAACTTGCGCGGCAATGTCACAGAAATCGGCGGATTGAAAGAAAAACTGTTGGCGGCGTTGCGCGGTGGAATCACCAAAGCACTGATTCCCTATGATAACGAAAAAGACCTGCCGGAGATTCCCGCAAATGTAAGAAAGGGTATCGAGATCGTTCCCGTGCGAACGATTGACGAAGTTCTTGCACATGCGTTGCTCGAAATGCCCCGCGCTAAAGTGGCTGAATCAAAAGAGAAAATTGATGGCCTCCCCGTGGAAGGCGCGGAAGGCAAGGGCGACGACGTAATTCGTCATTGAGTCTTTTCAAAAAAAAGCTTAAAACGATTCGTATCCGGTAGAGAATCTTTCGCTTACATCGGCATTGAATCCGCCGGGTTAATTCGTTTGAAAATTGTTTCATCCGAGTTACGTGTTCAACTTTTTTATGAAGGGAAATTCCCGTGAACAAGCAAGAACTCATCGCCAAAGTGGCATCAGAAGCAGACCTGTCTAAAACCAAGGCAGCGGAAGCTGTTGACGCGGTTATTGCCGCGATCAAGGCAAGCCTGAAAAAGGGTAACGCAGTTCGTCTCGTTGGTTTCGGTACCTTTACCGTGGCAAAACGTTCGGCGACGACGGGTCGTAACCCCCGCACGGGCGAGCCGATCAAAATTCCGGCGTCCAAACAGCCAAAATTCAAGGCCGGTAAAGAGCTGAAAAAGGCCGTTAATAAGTAATTGAGCTTTGGTTATAGACATTCAAAAAGCCCCGCCTTCCTTGGTCGGGGCTTTTTTATTGGGTAAAACGCTTGATTTTCTCTCGATAACCGATTACTGATACCCGGCAACTGGAAAGCGCGCTTAGCTCAGCGGTAGAGCATCTCGTTTACACCGAGAGGGTCGGGGGTTCAATCCCCTCAGCGCGCACCATTTCAATTCTTTCGCTCCGGAAACAAGTTCTGAGAGGATGCGTCTAAAAATAAAAAATTCTAGGAATGGATAAAATCGGCGGTCGTATCGAAGACGATAACATCTGTTCGTTTTTTTTTTGTCTAATTTTGCAGCCTGAATATGTTCTGCAAGATAGGCATAGGTCAACTCTTCTCCGGGTTTTATATCTCCCAGTGCGCGTAAGAAAACGCCACCATCTTTAGTGAAAGATTCCATATTTGGCTTTGTAGATGAATTGGCGTATCTCAAAACACTATCACCATTTATTCCCTCCGCCCCATTGCTGTGCCAGAGGACGTACCTGGTGTCATCAGGGATAGATTCAGGCCTTACCGGGTAGCCAGTATATTCACCAACAATTTCCCCCTTTATAAAGGTTTTTTTTGTGAAGAGTCCGGCTCCGGCGTCAGGGTGATCGATTTTCGATTTGCTGACCTGAAAAATATCATTGGAATAACGCTGGGAAAGAGTATCAATTCTTTCTCTCTCGGCGTGTTGTTTTCTTCTTTCAAAAACCTGTGTAAGGGGCGTTATCAAAGCATCCAGAAAGGAATTTATCCCCCCGTTTGAACTTCCGCCTTCCGCGCTGTTTTCAAATATTAGCCGCATGATGCAGATAATATAATTTAAATACAAAATTATGTCAATTTTCTATAATGCGGCCTGCAATCTTTTGACCGGAGCGGGGGTTTGTGGTTAAACAGGCCATGGTGGCAATTCCTTTAATTAAGCGACATCAAACACTTCCCGTCCGCGTCCGGAACGTAACGGTCGGCGGCGGTGCGCCCGTAGCGGTGCAGTCCATGACCAATACCGATACGGCAGACATTCAAAAGACGTTCGAGCAGGTCCGGCAGCTTTACGAAGCTGGGTCGGAGATTGTGCGCATAACGGTCAATAACGAGGCTGCGGCAAGGGGTGTTCCGGCCTTGCGCGAATTGCTTGATAAAAACAATCTCGATGTGCCGCTTGTGGGCTGTTTTCACTATAACGGGCATACATTGCTGGCCGATTTCCCGGAGTTGGCGCAGGGGCTTGATAAGTACCGCATCAATCCGGGGAATGTTGGTTTTGGGCAAAAGCGCGACCGCCAGTTTGAAATCATGGTGGAAAAGGCGATTGAATACAAAAAACCCGTCCGCATAGGTGTGAACTGGGGATCACTGGATGCCGATCTGTCGGCGCGGTTGATGGATGAAAACGCGGGCAGGGTAGAACCGCTGTCCGCCGACGAAGTAACGCGGGAGGCGCTGGTTCAATCGGCGATTTTAAGCGCAGAGAAGGCCGTTAAAATAGGTCTGCCTGCAGAGAGAATTATCTTGTCGGCCAAGGTCAGCCGGGTTCAGGATTTAATCGCGGTTTACCGGGAATTAGCAAGGCGATCAAATTACGCGCTTCATCTGGGCTTGACCGAGGCGGGGATGGGGTCAAAGGGAATTGTGGCCACCGCTTTGGCCGAAGGAATTCTGCTGAATGAAGGAATTGGCGACACGATTCGCGCCTCCCTCACACCCGAGCCGAACGGCGACCGGACGATCGAGGTGAAAGTCTGCCGGGAAATCTTACAGGCTTTGGGCTTGCGTTCTTTTACTCCAGAGGTTTCAGCTTGTCCGGGTTGCGGGCGCACGACCAGCACGGTGTTTCAGGAACTCGCGCAGGACATCCAGAAATTTTTAGACACGCAAATGCCTGTCTGGGCGGCGGAATATCCGGGTGTGGAAACCATGAAGGTTGCGGTTATGGGCTGCATCGTCAACGGCCCCGGCGAGAGCAAGCACGCCGACATCGGCATCAGCCTCCCCGGCACAGGCGAAAGCCCCGTCGCGCCTGTCTTCATCGACGGCAAAAAAGCCCAGACCTTGCGCGGCGATAATATCGCGGGGGAGTTTCAGGGTCTTGTCGAACATTATGTCCGCGAGCGCTTTGGAAAAAGCAGGGCAGCTTGACACGAATAAAAATTTACATATAAAAAATAGACTGGTATGGTCAAAAAAACACAAGAACAGGAGAGATGAAATGGAAACCACATATAAAGGGCATGTTGAATATCCGCGTTTTTTTTAACGTGAAAGCTAAGTTGCAAGAGTTCGCTGCCAAGTATGAGTTAAGTTTAAATTTTGATAAAACAACCGGGGTGACAAGTAAGGAAACGGATTTTACCGTTGAGGGCGATGATACAAATATCAACGGTTTCAAAAAATCGTTTCGTGATTTTATTGATCGATCGAACGCATCATCTTCTGCTCCCGGTGCTGGCCTGTAGCACTGTTAGCGTCTATAGTTATCTAATTAAGAAGCTCCTGTCATCCTGAGCGCAAGCGAAGGATCTCGGGCGGGATGTTTTGCTACGCTCAACATGACGCGGTAGGAAAATTTTAACTGGAATGACAAAAAATATAAAAGCGCGGGAATGACGGAGATTGGGATATGAACCTCAAAAGAAAAAACCTCCTGACGGATCAGGCCTATATCGACGGCAAATGGGTGAAGGGTAAAAAGAACTTTCCTGTCACCAATCCTGTGAACAACGAAATCATCGGTAAAGTCCCTGACCTGTCCGTCGCTGATACAAAAGCCGCCATTGCCGCCGCAGAATCCGCTTTCCCCGCTTGGGCAAAAAAAACCGCAAAAGAACGCGCCAAAATTTTAAGACGCTGGGCCGATCTGATAGTAGAAAACGCCGATGATCTCGCCGCCATTATGACGGCGGAGCAGGGCAAGCCTCTCGCGGAATCGAAGGGCGAAATTCTTTACGCAGCGAGTTTTCTGGAATGGTTCGGGGAGGAGGGGAAGCGCGCTTATGGCGAGATGATCCCGAGTCCTATTCCTAATGCCCGGATTGCGGTTATCAAGCAACCCATAGGCGTTTGCGCGGCAATTACGCCGTGGAATTTCCCCTCCGCCATGATTGCGCGGAAAGTGGGACCTGCTCTGGCCGCCGGTTGCACAATGATTGTAAAGCCAGCAAGCGAAACGCCCCTATCCGCGCTTGCCCTTGCGGTTCTGGCGGAGGAAGCGGGCGTTGCATCCGGCGTTTTCAACGTCATCACGACAAGCGATTCAAAAGCCATCGGCGCGGAGCTGTGCGAAAACCCAGCCATCAGGAAACTTTCCTTCACCGGATCAACGGAAGTCGGGCGTGTTTTGATGCGGCAATGTTCATCGACGATCAAAAAATTGTCGCTGGAATTGGGCGGTAACGCGCCGTTCATCGTTTTTGACGATGCCGATATTGACGCCGCCGTGGAGGGAACGATTGCATCTAAATACAGGAATGCCGGACAGACCTGCGTCTGCGCCAATCGAATTTATGTTCAGGAAAAAATCTACGACACTTTCGCTAAAAAACTCGCCGTCAAAGTTAAAGCACTGAAAATTGGGAGTGGAGCGGAGCAGGGCGTTCAAATTGGCCCGTTGATTAACTCCGAGGCCGTTGAGAAGGCCAAGTCTCATATAAAGGATGCTATAGGTAAGGGGGCGAAGATCATTGCCGGGGGCAAGCCGCATAAATTGGGAGGCACGTTTTTTGAACCTACAATTCTAACTGGCATTACTGCGAAAATGAAAATAGCGCAGGAAGAAACCTTTGGTCCTGTCGCGCCGCTTTTTAAATTTAAGGATGAACTGGATGTGATCCGGCAGGCCAATGATACGATATTCGGATTGGCCGCATATTTTTATGCACGGGACATAGGCCGCGTCTGGCGGGTGGCCGAGGCTCTGGAATACGGCATGGTGGCCGTTAATTCCGGAATTCTTTCAACCGAGGTTGCACCCTTCGGCGGCGTCAAGCAATCAGGCCTTGGGCGTGAAGGCGCACGCGAAGGACTGATGGAATATTTAGAGACTAAATATATCCTGCTGGGTGGGTTGGCCGCTTGAGGCGGAATTTACTGAAATACCGATCCCGTCCACGAATCGACGCTGCTAGAGGGCAGGTAAGAAACGCCTGCGCCGCTCATCACGCGCCCCGTCCATGAACTGACGATAGCACCGGAATGAACATGGCCGTAGGTTCCATCGCCCGCGCCGCCGCTTGCATTGCCCGGCACGAAATAGGCATTGAACGCTCCCGCCGACATTCCGGCGTTGTCGCCTCTGAAGCCTGTACCTTTATAGCCGGGGATAAATCCACCGCCTTCGTTACTGGTAATGGCAACATTATTAGGACCTTTAGTCACGTCAAGAAGAACCCCGTTTGGCGCACGCACCAGATTGTCGGGCGTAACGCCCAGAACTTTTTGATTGATGATGGCCTGCATGCCGCCGATGCTCATGCCAACGCCGCCATTTGGCGATCCCTTAAAGGCGTAAGGTTTGTTGTTAAGCTGCGCAACAGCCTCACTATTCCCCGCGAATAGGCTTGCAACGACACCGGCAGTCAAAAGAAGAGAGAGGGTTCTGGTACGCATTTGATTTATCCTTTTCAAAATAACGAATCGGCTGGATCGATTCTATTGTAGTACAAATATCAAGCATCGATATTAAAAAAAACTTAACGAGGACTTTGTTTATTAGGGTTAACTGATGTTCTCGTCGAAACAATGTCTTTAAGCATTTTGATTTTGAAAGATAATTTCTTTAACTCTATTTTAAAAAAAACGCTTGCGCAGATTTTTTTTTTGACTACTGTACGAAACACAGTTTAGACATTCCGAAGGTTGTTTAACAAATAAAACGCTCATTATGTGGTGTTTTGGAGAGTAGAGTACGATGACTAATCTTCCGAGATTGATACTATCCGCCTCTGTTTTGGCACTTGCGTCTTGCGCGCCCTCAATGAGCACAGGCGGCCCCGGCGTAGAGCCAGCTTATTCCTATGATGTCACCGACAACAGCACCCCATATACAAGATGTCTCGAAGGCCTGAGGGACATTCAGGTTAAGAACCTGCCTATTTTCTCTGTTGGCGAGGTGACGGACAAGACCGGTCAGGTTGATACAGACAATGGCGGCCACGCTTTGACGCAGGGTGCATCCGAAATGGTTATCAGTGCGCTGGCCAAGACGGGCAAGGCGCATCTGGTAGAGCGACTTGATCTAAGAATTCCTCTTGCTGAAGTTAAACTGGCCGAGCAGAAGCGCCTGACTCGCTCTATTGAGGATTACGGCAAAATTCCCGCCAGCGACTTTATCGTCACGGGGGCTATTACCGAACTCAATTATAATATTGTCAGCGGCGGTTCACAGCTTTACGTCAGCGGTATCGGTGGCGGGATGCGGATGGTTGTCGTAAACGTGGCGATGGATCTCCGTGTTGTTGATTCAAAGACCTTTGCTGTGCGCTATGTCTCGGCACTGCAGAAACAAATACTGGGATACGAGGTCGAGGCCAATGTGTTCCGCTTCTTTGGCGACACGCTGGTTGAGCTTGGCGCGGGCATGATCCGCAACGAACCTCTGCAATTGGGCGTTCGTTCGGTCGTCGAAATGTCCGTCTACGACATTATGACAAAATTCTTGAAGCTTCCTGAGGTGGCGGGCTGTCGCCTCACGGAAGGTGCGTTTAAAAACGGCGCACCTGATAAAAAACAGTCCGAAAGCGTAAAACCTCTAGAAAAAGGAGTAGTCCAACATGAAACTATCAACGACTAAACTTCTGGCGTCTGCAGCCGTATTGGCTCTGTCGCTGGGAACGGTGTCTCAGGCGCAAGCTTTTGACAACGTAGACTGGAACTGGGACAAGCAAGTTACCAGCGTCGAAAACATCACCATCAACGTAAATGACACGTTTGACTGGTCTGGCCTCGTCGAGATCGAAAAGATCCAGGCGAACATCGGTGAAGTATCGGCAACCTCTACGGTTACCGGCATCACCAACACGCCTCCTGTAGAAAACGGCACCATTAACGGTGGCGTAGTTGTTATCGATGAAACGTTCAGCTTCGATGCAACCTACAACGATGAATCGCCTAACTTTGCTGTAAACCCTGTTGGTCCTCTGGCCAGCACGCCAGGCAACCCTGCTCTGCAAGGTTCTCTGACAGGCGGCGATGTTAACGAGCAAACCGACTCAATCGCAGACCTGACATTCCATGTCACGGGCGAAGTTGCATTTGACGACATCATTGTCGGCGATGCACTGGATGCAGTTGATCTTCCTGAAGTTGTTAGCGTAGCTACGGCTGTTGCCAACAACCAGTCGATCGACAGCACGTCGGCAGTTAACCTGCATGACGCCCAGTTCAACTTCGGCGGATTCGGCGAAGTCGTTCGTGGCGACACCGAAATTCCGGTTGTTGCTTTCGTTCCAGGCGACCTGCAGTTCCTCGCTGTTGCAGATGCAACCGACAACACACACACCGACGCTCTGCTCGGTTTGACGTTGGCGGGCGCTCTGGGCATCATTACGCCCGGCGAAGTATCGGCAACATCGACTGTGTCGGCTATCGTGAATGCAACGGTTGACAGCCAAGCGACTGCTGTTGGTAACAACCTGAGCGTCAATGTTGAACCCACGCTGCCAGGCGACGCGACTTTGATCGCCGACCTGACACAGTTCAACTTTGCTGACACGACGGCGACCTCGAGCGTTTCTGGTGTAAGCATCACCAACTACGCGAACCTCGACGTTCTGGATGGCCCGATTGTTAACTCGGCTGCTACGGCAGTTGGAAACAACGTTTCCATCTCCGTCGGCAACTTCAGCGTTGGCGAATAATAAAGACTTTGCGGGCTGGAATTTTCCGGTTCGCAGGAAAACAGACAGGGGAGCGGAGCAATCCGCCCCCCTGGCTTCCTCTAGAAAAGGAGTAACGACTATGATGCAGCATGTAAATTATGTCAAGTTTTTAGTACTGGCGGTTGTAATCGCCTGTGGATATGTCCTCCCGGTGCAAGCGGATAACCTGAATAATGCGCCCTGGGGCTTTGCCAACCAGAACCGCGCCTCGATCGCGGCGCTTATCAAGCAGGTTGAGGATAATGGGTCTTCTTCTGGCTCCAATGCGTCCGGCCTTGTCGGTAGCAATATTACCAATCTTGTTTGCGGCGACGGGCAGGGGTCTTCCAAGGCTCAAGGCAATTCGGCTTGTGTTATTTTGAACAATTCAACTGGCGACATTACCACCGGTCAGGACACGACGGGCGACCAGACGGCTGAGAACACCTCGACCGAAACAACAACGGTTAATGAGACGATCAATACGACCGAGGCGGTGGCACCTCTGTCCGAGGCTCTTGACGAGTTAGAAGATTGATCGTTTTTTAAGTCGTTGAATTGAAAAAAGCGCAGCGAGAGCTGCGCTCTTTTTTTGAGATGTTTTTGCTGCGTTGCCGCAGGATTTAAGTTTTTTTGCCAAAGGGCAAACTATTGAAAACCTGCCTCTTGCGCTGCCCGTGCCGATCCTGTAAAACAGGCCGGATTTTTTCAAAAACAGGGAGCGTAAAAATGTTGATCGGCGTACCGAAGGAAATCAAAACACAGGAATATCGCGTCGGGCTTGTCCCGTCGTCAGTCAAGGAACTTGTGGCGAACGGCCATCAGGTTTTGATTGAAACCAACGCAGGGGCTGCAATCAATTTCACCGATAAGGATTACCAGCAGGCAGGCGCAAAAATCGCCGGATCAGCCAAGGAAGTTTTTGACAAGGCCGACATGATCGTCAAGGTCAAGGAACCGCAGGCAAAAGAAATTGCCATGCTGCGCGAAAATCAAATCCTGTTCACCTATCTTCACCTCGCCGCCGACCCCGAGCAGGCCAAAGGCTTGATGGAGTCGGGTTGCGTGGCAATTGCCTATGAAACCGTTACCAGCAAGGATGGCTATACCTTGCCGCTTCTCCAGCCCATGAGCGAGATCGCGGGTCGTCTGTCGGTTCAGGTTGGTGCGCATTATTTGATGAAGCACAAGGGCGGCACAGGCCGTTTGATCGGTGGCGTTCCGGGTGTTAAGCCTGCCGAAGTCCTGATCCTTGGTGGCGGCGTTTCTGGTTTCCATGCGGCGCAGATGGCGACCGGCATGGGTGCGAATGTCACGATTTTGGAGCGTTCGAATGAACGTATGCGTTTCCTCGATGAATATTTCCATGGCCGCGCCAATATAATCTATTCCA
>JBASFN010000023.1:0-19568 GCA_049653045.1 Alphaproteobacteria bacterium | reverse complement strand
GGCTTGCAGGCAGTCTTGCAGGCGGATCATGCCTTTTAGTTTTCCGTCATTCATAACTAGAAGAGAGGTGAGGTAGCGGCCTTTGATCTTTGTCATCATGTCGAGGGCCTCGACGGCGAGCGCGTCGGAGCGAACCGATTTGGGTTTTGTCGTCATTACCTTGGTTACCGGTTTTTTCAGGAGGCCTTCGTCCATGTGGCGTTTCAGGTCGCCGTCGGTGATGATGCCCATCAGTTTTTTCTTTGCGTCCACGACAATGACCGCGCCGAGATTTTTTTCCGTCAGCATGAGAATGGCCTTGTCCATTTTTGCCGCGCTGTCGATGAGCGGCAGGTTTTCGAGTTTTACCATTAACTCGGATACTTTCATCAAACGCTGGCCGAGTTTGCCGCCGGGGTGGAAGACTTTGTATTGCTCTTTCGTTAGACCCATGCGCTCCAGCAGCGCGACGGCGAGCGCATCGCCCAGTGCCAGCATCATGGTGGTGGATGTCGTGGGGGCGAGGCCGTTGGGGCAGGCTTCGGGAACTTTTGGCAGCGCGAGGACGATGTCGGAATGTTTGGCCAGTGTGCTTTGCGGGTTGCCCGTCATGCCGATCAGTTTTATGCCGTAGCGGCGTGTGTAGTGGATGAGGTCGGAGAGTTCAGAATTTTCGCCGGAGTTGGAGAGCATCAGCACCACGTCGCTTTCGGCGATCATGCCGAGGTCGCCGTGGCTGGCCTCGCCGGGGTGGACGTAGTAGGCGGGCGTTCCGGTGGAGGCCATGGTGGCCGCGATTTTACGGGCGACGTGGCCGCTTTTGCCGATGCCGGCGATGATGAGGCGACCCGCATGGTTTGCGGCCTTCATCGCGTGGATGGCGGTTATGGCGTCCGTGAAATTATGGTCGATGGAGGCCGCCAATTTTTGTAGCCCTTCGATTTCCGTTTCAAGGACGCGCTGTGCGGCGCGGATGTCCGGTGAGGGGGCGGTTTTTTTCTTTGCTGGGGCGGCCATCAGTGTTCGAAAATATCAATGTTTGGCCAGCCGGCGAGGTCGAGATCGGCGCGGGTGGGCAGGAATTCAAAGCATCTTTGTGCAAGCTCCGTCCGGCCTTCGCGCTTTAGCATGGCGTCGAGTTTATCCTTTAGCGCGTGCAGGTGGAGGACATCGTTGGCGGCGTAGCTCAGTTGTTCCTGAGTCAGGGTTGCCGCGCCCCAGTCGGAGGATTGCTGTTGTTTGTTGATCTCAACGCCGAGCAGTTCCTTGCACACATCGCGCAGGCCATGTTTGTCGGTGTAGGTGCGCGTCAATTTTGAGGCCGTGCGTGTGCAGTAAACAGGTGTGCATTCGATTTCAAGGTAGGCCTTGATGACGGCGACGTCAAAGCGGGCGAAGTGAAATATCTTGGTGATTTTCGGGTCGGATAAAAGTTTTTTCAGGTTCGGCGCGTCATAATTGCTGCGGTTTAGCTGCACGATGTGCGCGTTGCCGTCGCCGCCGGAAATCTGGACGAGGCAGAGCGGGTCGCGGCCGGGATTAAGGCCAAGCGTTTCGGTGTCGATGGCGATGCTGCTGCCGAATTTAAGATTGGCCGGAAGATCGTTTTTATGGAGAGTGTTGGTCATGTTGTTTCCGTTCAAAAGCCCTGCTTCGCTAATTCTTCTTCGTTAAAGCTTCGAAGAATGCAGCTTCGCAGGGCATTCTGCGTAGCTCGCTTCGCGAGCGAAGCAGAATGGTGCCCAGAAGAGGACTCGAACCTCCACAACCTTTCGGCCACAGGTACCTGAAACCTGCGCGTCTACCATTCCGCCATCTGGGCTTGATGTTGGTGGGGTTTATCTAAACCAGTCTTTTTGCAAAGTCAAATAGGGAAGGCTTGGCAGACAACGAGCTGGTTTTCCTGAAAATAAGGCTTTTCATTTACTCTTTTTTTAAGGATCATGGGTAGTGTTAATGCTGGAGTAATAGCCTGTCTGCCGGGCTGGCCTTTGATAAATCCGGCTTTTCTTAAGGAATAAGCATATGAAAGTTCTGGTAGTCGATCGGGATGACCTTGCGGGGCAGCTTTTAAAGTCGCGCCTTGAGCCGGTGGGGCATAAGGTTTTGCAGGAACCCGTTAAAAATAACGCGATTGAGCGGCTTTCGGTCGATCAGCCGGACGTGGTTTTCATTGATCCGGCGCCGTTGACCAGTGCGCGCCCGTTTGTACTGAATATCCGGCGTTCCATGCCGAGTTACCCCTATATTTTCCTTCTGTCCGAGGGGGCATCGCGCCAGGAAGCCCTGAAGCTCGGGGCTAACGATGTTATGAATAAGCCCATCGATATGGCCTCGATTGACGAGAAAATCGGCAATGCGGATCGGTTGCTTAAGTTGATGCGCCGGGTTGGCGATGATTCCGAAGATTTCCCCAGTGCAGGGGGCGTGATTGCCAAATCGGCGTTTAACCAGCTTTTCCTTTCGGCGGTTGATCGGGCGGACAGGTACGGGGAGCGTACGTATATGCTGTTTATTTCTTTGAGTAATTACAAAGAGATACGGGAGATGGACGGGGCGTACGCGGCGGATTATGCCGTGGCCAAGCTGTCGCAATATCTTGTTCTTTTGCGCCGTCAGTCGGATATTATCGGCCAGACGGCCAAGCATGAATATGCCTTGATGCTCCAGCGTCCGGTTTACGATACCGAGCCGATGGAGGCCGCCAACCGTTTTGCTGAGTCGCTGGCCGGGTGCAAGGATATTGTGTCTTCGGGAGCGTCGGGGGTTGAAATTACCGTGACGCTGCTGGATGTGCCTGTCGGCGCGAAAATGGCCGAGCATGTCATTAAATATGGCGCGTAGGGTTTCCTAAGCTCATTCGTTGGCTTTTGGCCTGCAAACCCTAGTTTTCTGTGCAAAATCCTTTGAATGAGTGTGTGCCGCAATAGGAATATATTGACATTTTATTTTTAAGGGGGTATGGTTGCTCTTGTCTGGGGCGGATTGCGCCCTGTTTTTTGTGCCGCTCTTTTTTTAAGGGGCGGCATTTTTTATTCCATTCATCAAAGGAGATTTTTCATGCCCACACTTATGCCTCAGGATTCTGATTCCAATATTATCCCTGCGCTGCGCCTTGTCAGTGGCAGCGGTGCTCATCGCGTGGTTTCGGCGGCCGCGTCGGCGCGCAATGTAACCCCGTTTGCCGCCGATACGCGGGTGGTCAGTGTTTACGCCACGCAGGCCGTCTATATTAATTTCGGCGACGCAACCGTAACGGCGACAGCCTCCAGCCATTATTTCCCCGCCGGGGTTTATTATGATTTTGCCATTGGCGGTGATCGGTCGGGGCATCATACGCATATGGCTGTCTTGCGTGTTGCCGTGGATGGCGATGTTTATATTTCCGAGAAGGAATAGATTTTTTCCAAGAGGATGTAGGGTCGCCGCAGGGCGACCCTTTTTTTGCTTTGTACTTATTCCAGTTAATAACTTTGTACTGTCATGTTGAGCGTTAGAGAAACATCCCAAAGAGATCCTTCGCTGTGCTCAGGATGACAAGAATTTTTTATCTGAAATGATTGTGGCTTTGGGCCGCGTCATGCCTTGACCGATATGGAGTTCAATCTCGGGCCGGGGAAATTTACCCGGGAAAAATGGCCAAAATTGTTTGAGGCGGTCGATAAGAAAGACTGGGAAAGGGCGGCTCTTGAATCTCATAGAAAAAATAAGGGGCTTGAGGGCAGGAATGAAAAAACTAGAAAAATGTTTCTCGAAGGACTGAAAAACCGTCGATAATTTATTCTCTGATATAGTGACTATCTCCCGATGGATAGGGATTATTGCTCGAAGTCATATTATCCGTGTAATTCTTCCAAAGCTGTTGATCCGTCATGGTGCTCCATTCCTTCGGCTCAATCAGGAAAAAATCCTCCCATTTTAAATATGTTTCATCGGGGGCGTAGAAAGGATTTTTGATTGTTAAATGCACGTACTGGTAAAAATGATCTGAAGAGTGCTCATTGGGAAATTCATGCATGGCAAGATATACGTCTCTTGCCCCTGCGATATGGATTACCCTGTATTCCATGTTTTGGTATAGTTTTTTGTTGTCATCGTGGATGTGTTCAATTCGCCCGTCGTTGTGGACGGTCGTGCCGATATTGGCAAGACCCCGACTTAAGGGTAACCAATATCCCAGAAACTCTTTGGGCATGGTGAGGGCGGGCTTGCTTGTGTTCGTCGCCGAACAGGCGGCTAGTAACAGGAGCAAGGCGGATAAAAAGATGAGCTTCATGGTTCAAGCATAGGAGCCGTGCGGGGGTTTTGCAATTCCCCGATGGTTTTACGCGGCGCGGCGGGATTTGAGGGCGGTGGTGATGGTTCCGTCGTCGAGGTAATCAAGCTCGCCGCCGACGGGCATACCGTGGGCGAGGCGGGTGATTTGAAGCGCGGCTTGATCGAGGTGATCGGCGATGTAGTGCGCCGTCGATTGGCCGTCCACAGTCGCGCTTAACGCAAGGATTATTTCCTGAACGGTTTCGTTTTCGCTGCGGGCGACGAGTGTCTGGATTTTGAGTTCTTCGGGGCCGATGCCGTCCAGCGCGGAGAGCAGGCCGCCTAGAACGTGATAGAGGCCTTTATATGCGCCGGTGCGTTCCAACGCCCAGAGATCGCTGACTTGGGCGACGACACAGATTTTGCTGCGGTCCCGCGCCGGGCTTCGGCAGATGGCGCAGGGTTGTATTACGTCGAGATTGCGGCATTCGGGGCATTCCTTGATTTCCTCGGCGGCGCGTTTCAGGGCGTCGGCGAGAGGGATCATGGTTGATTCGCGTTTGCTTAAGAGATGGAGCGCAATGCGGCGCGCCGAGCGGTTGCCGAGGCCGGGGAGGGTGGCCAGCATTCGGATCAGGTGATTGAGCGGACCTTCGTTTTCGTTATGCCCGGTCAATTGTTCACCTTTGTTACGCCGCCATCCGGGTTTTTATAGACGAACAGGTCTGACGCGTGTTTTACGTCGGTTTTCAGATAGAAAAGTTCCACTTCGGTAATCAGGCCTTGTCCATCGACAACGCGCCATTTTTTCAGGGCGATGGGGTCTTCGCTGAAGCCCAGCGTCAGGGAGCCTGCGTCGGGGTCAGAAGTCTGGACGATTTCGATCTGCATCAGGTCGCCGCTTTTTTTGATGTCCTTTACGGTTAAATCATCGCGCAGTTTCAGGTCTGGGCGCAGGATGAAGTCGGCGAGCGTCTGGCCGATGGGGGCGTTTGTTTGTTCTTTTAATTGCGAGTCATAGAAATAGATGAAAAAACCATCGGCGACGACGAAATCCTCGATCGGCTTATCGTACTGGAATCGCAGTTTTCCGGGGCGTTGGAGGTAGAACGTACCGACAAGCTGCGTGCCGTCATGGGTGGTCTGGACAAACCGGGCTCTGGCGGTGGAGAGCGTGGAGAGGTAATCTTCGGCGATTTTGATATTTGCGTTCCAGTCGGCGTCGCCCTTTTTGGCATCGGCCGTCAGGGGCATCAGGAGAGCGAGGAAAACTAGAAATCCGGCAAGTCTTTTCATAAAATTATCTTTCCCATGTGGCGTTCATGCAGGTTTATACGCCTTTATAGGCGCAAGCCTTCTGGTTTCCAATGGAATATTTTGTGTGTGCCTGAAGCTGGAGGTTAGTTCTAGAGGCATGATCCTATTGTTTTTATTTTCTGATCTGTGGATCGCCCGGAGGCATCAAGGTCAATAATGATGACGATGTTCCACTGCGAGCAGGGGAATTCCAGGCCGGGGTCGGGGATGATTTCGGCGGTTCCGCGCAGGGTGTTTTGGGAGCCTTTTTCAAAATTAACGGTGTTTAATTCTCCCCAGACCATAATGTCGTCCCATGTCGATCCGGTGGGGAGTTCCGTTACGATTTTTTCTTTCCAGTATTCTTTGCGATCCATGACCGGGTTGCCGGACAGCATCCGCAAAAACCCGTCGATGAAAATAACTAGGAAGACGAGAAGAAGGGCGTAGTAAAGATATTTTTTGTGTTTGTCTTCGAGTTCGAACATGTGGTTTTGTTTAAACCTCGCCGAAATCGCTGATGAGGACTTCGCGTTTGCCGACGGCGTTGGCTTTGGACACCACGCCTTGTTTTTCCATTTCCTCGATGATGCGGGCGGCGCGGTTATAACCGATTTGCAAGTAACGCTGGATAAAGCTGGTGGAGGCCTTGCCTTCACGGGCGACGAGGGCGACGGCTTGGTCGTAGAGTTCATCGCCGCTATCGTTGCCGCCGCCGAACATCGCGTTCATGACTTCGTTGTCGCCGAAATCGCTGTCGCCGTCGGTGACTTCGGTGACGTAATCGGGTTCGCCTTGTTCTTTCAAGTGATCGACGACTTTTTCGACTTCGTTATCCGAGACAAACGGGCCGTGGACGCGCATGACGCGCCCGCCGGGGGCCATATAGAGCATGTCGCCCATACCGAGCAGTTGTTCCGCGCCGCTTTCGCCTAAAATGGTGCGGGAGTCGATTTTGGAGGTGACCTGAAAGGAAATCCGCGTTGGGAAGTTGGCCTTGATGACGCCCGTAATGACATCAACGGAGGGGCGCTGGGTTGCCATGATGAGGTGAATTCCGGCGGCGCGTGCCATCTGGGCGAGACGCTGGATTGCGTTTTCCACGTCCTTGCCCGCCACCAGCATCAGGTCGGCAAATTCGTCGACGATAACGACGATGTAGGGGAGGTCGGAGAGGTCGAGTGGTTGTTCTTCGTAGATGGCTTTTCCTGTGCCGGGGTCGAATCCGGTTTGCACTTTGCGGAGAATGGTCTCGCCTTTTTTGCGCGCCTCGCGCAGGCGTTCGTTATAGCCTTCGATGTTTCTGACGCCGAGTTTGGACATGGCGCGGTAGCGGTCTTCCATTTCGCGCACCGCCCATTTCAGCGCGACGACGGCCTTGCCGGGTTCGGTGACGACGGGTGAGAGCAAATGCGGGATGTCCTGATAGACCGAGAGTTCCAGCATTTTCGGGTCGATCATTATGAAGCGGCATTGCTGGGGCGAGAGGCGATACAGCAAGGATAAAATCATCGTGTTGACGGCGACGGATTTTCCCGAGCCAGTGGTTCCGGCGACGAGTAAGTGCGGCATGCGGGCGAGATCGGCGAGGATGGGCTGGCCTGCGATGTCCTTACCGAGGATGAGCGGGAGTTTCGCCGTGCCGGATTCATAGGTGCGAGAGGAGAGGAGTTCTTGCATATAAACGATCTGGCGTTCTTTATTCGGCAGTTCAATGCCGATGACGTTGCGTCCCGGTACGGTGGCGCAGCGCACGGAAATGGCGGACATCGAGCGGGCAATGTCGTCGGCGAGGGAAATGACGCGGCTGGTTTTTGTGCCGGGTGCGGGTTCGAGTTCATAGAGCGTGACGACGGGGCCGGGGCTGATGCTGACGATGTCGCCTTGGACGTTGAAATCGGCGAGGACGTTTTGCAGGAGTTCCGCGTTTTTGCGGAGTGCGTCCTCGTTCAGATCGTTGCGGGCGTGTTCCTTGGGCGGCGTTTGAATCAAAGAAAGCGGCGGCAATTCCCAGTCGCCCTCGACAAAGCTGAGGCGGCGTTGGGATTCGCCCGTGGATTTTTTCGGTTGTTTTTTGGCGAGAACCGGGATGGCCGGAACGCTTGATGTTTTTTGCGGGGCGGGTGGCTCTTCGTCGTAACTTTCTGCGTCCTCGTCCTCGTCGTTTTCTTCCTCTTCTTCGGATTCATCTTCCTCTTCGTCGTCATTCTCTTCGCCGGTTTTTATCGCCGGGGCGCGTTTTGTTTTCGATTTTTTCTCGGCCTTGAAAAAAGACGGGAAGGCGTAGGGTTTCGGGCGATAGGACGGATCGTTATAGTGCAAGACCCAATTCACGAAATTGGATGTGGTTGTCCATGCGAGCAAGGCTGTGCCGACGGCAAGGTTTTTGATTCCGGCATAGACGGCGCCGATTTCCTGTGCGGTCATGGCCGCCGATATTGAAAACAGGATCAAGGTCAAAAAACCCGCAATCGTTGTTGTGATGAGCGGGTTTACCAGAGGCGCGGTTTTTTCGATTATCAGTGTTCCTGTGCTGCTGCCGAGGAAGGGATGCACCATCCATCCAGCGGACGAGATTTGCGCGCTGGCGACCGATAGGCCGACCGAGGCAATCAGCAGGCAGATGAAGCGCAGGGAAACGGGGCGCAGGGTTTCGCGCCGTAAGAGGCGCAGACTCCAGAGTGTGAAGCCGAGGGCGAAAACAAATCCGCCGATGCCGATGGTTTGCAGCATGATGTCGGCGATCCATGCGCCGGGCTGGTTCATCCAGTTGCCGATGGCGGCGTTCGATTCCATGCTGGCGGTGTTCCATGACGGGTCGCGGTGGTCATAGCTGGCGAGGGCAACCAGTAAAAACAGGCCGCCTGCGCCCAAGGTGAGCGCGAAAATATCGAGAAATCGGCGTGCCAGAAAGGCTTGCACGGAATCGGGCAAGGCAAAGATCGAGCGTTTTTTTCGCCGGGGGCGATAGACGGTGCGGGAGCGGGACATGGTGCGGGTGTGTTCGATTAAAGTGGATGAAGTGTTTTGTACTGTCTTACAGAGTACATAGCTTTGGTCATAAAAACAAGGAAATGGCGGATTTAAAAGAAAAATTGATGGAATGCGGTGTGTGAAAATTTGTTCGTTAACGAAATATTAACCTTTTTAGCGTGAGAATGTCCTGCGGAAAAATTATTCCGCTTGTTGGGAGGATTTATGAAATCGGAACATGCTTTGGTCAAAGACGCTGAGCCAATTCCTGAGTATTCAGTTTATATTTTCCATGAACCCGTTCATATCAATGATAATCACATAACTTGGGAAAAACGCCATACGACATCCAACATACAAAGCGCGTACAGCGCGGCGCGGGATCTTTATAACAGCCGATCATACCGACGGGTCGAAATAAAGAAGAATTTTTTTGATAGAAATCTTGGTAAAAAAATCTGCAAGACTCTGGAAATATACGATAAAAATGAATACAAACCAGTCGGTCTTTTTGTGGTTTCTGCGGCGGCATTTTTGGTCGCGGCGGCCGGGATTTTCTTGTTGTTTTAGCGCGCGTTAATCGAGAATGCCGAGCGGATCTTGGCTGACGGCTGCGGCGATCTGTTCGTAGATGCCTGCGTTGGTTTCCATTTGCTCCTGAATGGGGGCGTTCTGGCTGCCTATTTTTCTATAAAAAACTGCGGTGTCGCGGAGCAGTCTTGCGGCTAAAACTCCGAATGAATCGCCGTTCGGGGCTTTTCCGGTCGGGGTGTTGGTTATGGTATCGGCCATGCGTTCGTAAATCGCCGCGTTGCTTTTCATGTCTGTACGTATGGCTTCGTTTTGTTCGGCCAGGGTTTTGAAAAAAGCGGCGGCATCTTTCAATAAATCCGCTGTTATTTCGGCGTATGTGGGCATGGCTAGAATTCGTTCCTGTCCTTGCGGTACGTTTTACGGAATTTGTGGGCCGGGTATGTGCCGAGGAATTTTACGTCTTTTGCGTAAAATCCGAGTTCTTCGAGGGCGATGCTGAAGGCCGGGTTTTCCGGGTGGCCTTCGACTTCGCAATAAAATTGCGCGCCTTGAAAATTTTCGTCGATATAAGATTCCAGTTTGGCTAGACTCAGCTTGTTTGTCGCAAAGCCGCCGAGGCTTTTGTAAAGGGCAGCGGGGATGTTTCTGACCTCGAACAGCAAGCTGGTCAGGTAATCACCGCTTTCGTCGTGTTCGGGTATGACGGGTTCGGGCGCGAGGATGATAAAGCGCGTTGTGTTGTGGTCGGCGTCTTGGATGTCTTGTTCGAGTATTTGCAGGTCATAGGTCTTTGCCGCCAGTTCCGAGGCGATGGCAGCGTGTTCTTTGTCCCCCTTGCGGGCGACTTCTTCGGCGGCTCCGGCGGTGTCGGCGTGTATGTGTGCGGTCAGGCCGAGTTTTTTTATTAAATTCCGGCATTGAGGGATGGCGTGTATGTGCGAGTGAACGTGTTTTATGTCTTCCTTTTTTGTGCCTTTCAATCCCAAGAGATGAAGGCGGACTTTCAGGAAATGTTCTCCGATCACGAACAGGTCGCCCCGGCGCATCAGGCGGTGAACGTCGGCCACACGTCCGGCCAGCGTGTTGTCGATGGGGATCATGGCCAAATCGACATTTCCCTCGCGCACGGCGTTGAACGCATCCTCGAACGTGTCGCAGGGTACGGTTTCCATGTCCGGGTACACGGCGCGGCAGGCGAGATCGGAAAAGGCTCCCTTCATACCTTGAAATGCGATTTTCCTTGTGTTCTTTGTCATGGTCTTGTCGCCTAAAAAATCAGTTGAATGCCTGTAAACAAAGCGTATAACACTATCGACAATCGGTCACAACCCGGTATATTTTCAAAAAACCCTAATAGAAACAAACAGGATAGTCGTCGATCTCCATGTCCAGCTTAGAACCCAATAAGATTTTTGCCGCTGTTCTCGTTGCCGGAATTACCGCCATGTTCGGCGGGTTTATTGCGCGAGAGTTGATCCATCCGCACCATCCCGAAAAGGATGCCGTGACGATTGAGGGTCTGGCTGAGGGTGATGGGTCTGCTGTGGCCGCGCCTATGGGGCCGCAGCCGATTTTGCATTTGATCGCAACGGCGGACGCGTCGCAGGGCGAAAAATTATCCAAGGCGTGCGCGGCGTGTCACTCGTTTGAAAAGGGCGAGCCGAAAAAAGTCGGGCCGAACCTTTGGAATGTTGTTGGCGGCCCTCGCGGTGCGAAAGCTGATTTTGAGTATTCCGAGGGGATGAAAAAAATGGGCGGCGCGTGGAGCTATGCCGATCTCAATAAGTTTTTCTATAAGCCAAAATCTCTTATTGCCGATACAAAGATGACCTATGCCGGATTGAAGAAGGCAGAAGATCGTGCGGCGTTGATCGCGTGGCTTCGTACCAAGGCCGATTCGCCCGATCCGATGCCGAGTGCCGCAGAGATTGAAGCGGAGGCGAAGGAACTTGCGCCGCCGGCTCCTGCTGTTGCGCCTGATGCTGCCGCTCCGGTTGTCGAGGGCGCGGCTGCGCCTGCGGAAGCGGCAACTCCGGTGAAGGAAGAGCCAAAAGAGGCTGCTCCCGTACCATTGTTACCGGAATCGGAATCCATGAAGGGCGCGGAGAAAAAATCAGCGCATTGATTTATGCGGTGTTTTTCTTTTCCCATGATTTTTCGCCTTGCTGCCAATAGGTGAGGGCGTGCCCTGCTTCCTTGTATTTTTTCCAGCGATTGCGGGCGGCGGCGATTTGCGTTTCGTCGCGCCCGTCGAGTATTTCGCAGCATAGGGAAAAGGGCGATAAATCGTCGCAGGCCATGCCTTGCGTTAAAATAATCATATCGGCGTTGTTTGGGTTTTCGTTGTTTGCCGTTAGAAATACGGGTTGTTTCTCCGCGTTACCGTCTTTTTGCGTGCCGTGGGGCAGGAATATGTCCGGCTGGTATGTCCAGAGATGTTCGCACAGGCGTTCGGCTTCTTTTTCGTCAAGGGTTTTCACCAAAATGCGGCGGCCATTTTCCAGTGCCTTTAATAAAAGCGCGGGCAGGACGTCCTCCAGTTTTTGTTTTTCCATGTGGTAAAAACGAATTTCCGTTGTCATTGTTTTTCTTTCGGCGGGTAGAGGTGTTTTTGCCCTTGGAAATCTTCGGTGATGTAATTTCCGCTTTCGGTTTCTTGTATGTAGTCACTCGATACAGGGATTTTTCCGTGGCCGCCGGGGATGTCCAGCATGTAATGCGGGCGGCAAATTCCTGAGACGCGCCCCAAAAGTTTTTTGACGATTGCGTGGCCTTCTTTTAAGGATAGGCGGAAATGCGCGGTTCCGGGCGCGAGATCGGGATGATGGAGGTAATAAGGTTTTACGCGGAGTTCGGCGAGCCTTCGGAATAAATCCTCCAATGCCTGTTCGTTGTCGTTTACCCCTTTCAGAAGGACGGATTGGGATAGTAAAACGCAGCCCGCGTTGTGGAGGTCTTTTAAGGCGCGTTCGACTTCGCTTGTTATTTCTTGTGCGTGGTTGATGTGGACGGCGATGTAAACGGCCTTGTCCCGGCGCAGGGCTGCGCAGAGTTCGTCCGTTATCCGCGTTGGCGCGGCGGCGGGAATGCGTGTGTGGATGCGGATGATTTTAACGTGGTCGATGGCACAAAGTGTGTCGAGTGCTTCGGATAACTGGCGCGGGGAAATAACGAGAGGGTCGCCGCCCGTCAGGATGACTTCCCAGATATTTTTATTGCTGCGGATATAGTCGTAGGCTTGGGATTTTTCTTCGGCGTTCAAGACATCGGCGCCGGGGCCGACCATTTCGCGGCGGAAACAATAGCGGCAATAGACCGCGCAGATATTGGCGAGTTTGAGCAGTACGCGGTCGGGGTAGCGGTGGACGATCCCCTTGACGGGCGTGTGCGCCGCATCGCCGATGGGGTCGAGCATTTCCTCGGGCGTTGTGACCAGTTCATCGAGTTGCGGGATATATTGTTTTGCTACCGCGTCGCCGGGATTTTTTATTGTGGAGAGGACATGCGGCGTTAAGGCAACCGCATATTTTTTGGCCACTTGCTCAATCGCGTGCAGGTCTTCGGTGCGGATGACGGGCGATCCTTCAAAATTTTTTGCGTTTTTTAATTGCATTTGTTTGTCTTTATTATGTCCACGCAAAGGCCGCAAGGTTTCCGCAAAGAATGCAAAGGTTATTTAAAAAAATCTTTGCGTTTTTTTGCGGCTCTTATGCGTTCCTTGCGTGAACTGCGAGAGTTACTTTTTCTCAAATTCATTGGCCACGAGACGTTCCAGCGTTCTTACGCCAAAACCGGTGCCGAATTTCGGGACGGTGGGGCGGTCGGCCTTGATCCACGCTGTTCCGGCGATGTCCATGTGCGCCCATTTTGTTCCCTTGTCGATGAAGCATTCTAGGAATCCGGCGGCGGTGCAGGCTCCGGCGAAGCGTCCCGATTTCGAGAGGTTTTGAAGATCGGCCATCGGGCTTTCCATGTCTTTTTTGAAGGCCTCGTCGAGGGGCATGCGCCAGAGTTTTTCGCCTGTGTCTTTTCCCGCCTTTTGCAGGCCAGACCAGAGGCCATCATCGTTGCTGAACGTGCCGCAATATTCATAGCCGAGCGCGACCATGATCGCGCCGGTCAGGGTTGCGAGATCGACGATTGTGTGCGGCTTGTATTTGTCTTGTATGTAGGTCAGCGCGTCGGCGAGGACGAGGCGGCCTTCAGCGTCGGTGTTCAAGACTTCGATGGTTTTGCCCGATAGCGAGGTGATGATGTCGGATGGCCGTGTGGCGCGGCCAGAGACCATGTTTTCCGCAAGGCCGACGATGCCGATGACATTGGCTTTTGCCTTGCGTGTGGCGAGCGCCTTCATCGCGCCGACAACGGCGGCGGCTCCGGCCATGTCCATTTTCATTTCTTCCATGCCGGCGGCGGGCTTCATTGAGATGCCGCCCGTGTCGAAGGTTACGCCCTTGCCCACGAAGGCGACGGGTTTTTCCTTGGCATTTTTTGCCCCGTTCCAGTGCATGATGACCATGCGCGGCAGGTTTTCCGACCCCATGCCGACAGCGAGGATTGCGCCCATGCCCAGTTTTTCCATTTTCTTTTCGTCGAGGATTTCGACATCAACACCGAGGGGCTTGAGTTCCGCCGCGATTTTTTTGGCGAAGAGTTCGGGGATAACCTGATTGGGGGGTTCGTTCACGAGATCGCGGCTGAGGAAAACGCCTTGGCAAATGGCGTCTAGATTTTTGAAGGTTTCTGCGGCTTCTGCGGCTTTTGGCAGGATAAAATCAATTTCCGAAAGGGTTTTGTCGGTTTTTTTAATGGGTTTGTATTTGTCGAATTTGTAAGAGCGGAGTTTTAAGCCCATCGCCATGTGCGCGGCTAGATCCTGGGCTTTTAGTTTCGTTTTTTCCGTGTCGATGAAAAAGGCCGCTCGTTTTGCGCCCATCTTTTCGAGTGCTGCAAAGATTTTTCCGCCTGTGTCCTCGGTCGTGACGGGGGTTAGGTCATCGGTCTTGCCGATGCCCGCCAGCAGGACGTGCGGGAAGGCCGCCTTGCCGGGCATGGATAAATACAGAGTTTCGCCGTTTTTTCCTGAGAAATTCGGGCTATTTTTGAGGGCGTCCGCGATGTAGCCGTTGCAGGCTTTGTCCAGTTTTGCCGCTTCGGAGCCGATTTTTTTGTTTTCGGCGACCAGAAGGACGGCAATGGCGGTGTTTTTTGTGGGGGATTTGGCAAAATGGATGGCAAGGGTCATCGGGTTTTGGCTCTTTCAAATTAGACTATGATTACTGTGCAAGATTACTATAATGCGTTCCATCGTTTTTGCCACAGGAAACAGTAATCCGGATGTATGTTTTTGACCGCTATGTTTTGAAGAGTCTGGGTGTGGCGACGCTGCTTATTGCCGTGACGCTGACCGCGATTGTTTTTTTGACCCAGTCCCTGCAATTTCTAGAACTGGTGATTGAATCGGGGGCGTCGAGCGGGGCGTTCTGGCTGCTCACGTTTCTGGCGTTGCCGCGTTTTCTTGAAATTATTCTGCCGGTTGCGTTGCTGGCCAGCATTATTTTTACCTATAATCGCATGATATTTGATTCCGAACTGGTGGCGATCAAATCGGCGGGGTATTCGCCGCTTTCGCTGGCGCGGCCTGCTATTTTTCTGGCGGTTGTCCTGACGGTGTTTCTTTGGGCGGTGACGATGTGGATTTCGCCGAAATCACTGTCGGAGATGCAGCATATGCGTCAGATCATTAAAACCCAGTTTTCCGCGCTTTTGTTCCGCGAGGGGGTTTTTAATCAGGCGGGCAAGGGGCTTACCGTTTATATACGCGATCATACGCCGGAGGGCGAATTGCGCGGCTTGATGATCCATGACAGCCGGGATGACTCGGTGCGGCCTTCGATTATTCTGGCCAAACGGGGCGTGATTGTTTCGCGGGAGGAGGGGGAACAGGTGGTGGTGTTTGACGGCTCCCGGCAGGAATATGACCGGGACAAAGGCGCCGCCAGCCGTTTGAATTTCGAGCGATATACGATCGATCTTCCCGATGGGGGGGCTGCCAAAAAACGCTGGCGGGAGCCGGAGGAGCGGACGATTTTTGAATTGCTGAACCCCGATGCCGATGTCCGGGCGAATAAAAAGGAACGCTATGCGTTTATGGTTGAAATACACAGGCGGATCACCGCGCCATTGATTGCTATCGGGTATGCCTTGTTTGCGTGCGCCGCGCTCTTGGTCGGGCCGATTGACCGCCGGGGGCAGGGGCGTAAAATCACGATTGCGATTGGCGGGGCGGTTTTGTTGCAGGCCTTGTTTCTCGTGGCATTCAGTTTCGCACGCAAGGCCGCGTTTGGCGTGCCTTTTATGTATGTTCTTGTGATTGTTCCGGCTTTGCTGTCTTTCTTTTTCCTGAGCGGATATGGCGAGGGGATGCGGCGGAAAATCTTGTATGGATCCGGGAGGGGGCGATGAAAGTTTCGCGGACACTCAGCCGTTATCTTGCGCGGGTTTATATTGTTAATACCTTGCTTCTTCTCGTGGCGCTGCTCGGGGTTGTTTATCTTTTTGATGTCGTTGAATTGATGCGCCGCGCCGGGAAACTTAATGTTCCCTTGTGGTTTGTCTTGCAGATGGGGTTGCTCAAATTGCCCGAGGTGGGGCAGATGATTTTGCCGTTTGCAATTTTATTCGGGGCGATGTTTACGTTCTGGCAGTTGACGCGGCGTTATGAATTGATTGTCGTGCGCGCCGCCGGATTTTCCTTCTGGCAGTTTCTTACGCCGATGCTGGCCGTTGCTGTTACGGCGGGTTTGCTGCATATCACGATTATCAACCCGATCGGGGCTTTGCTGCTCGGGAAGTATCACAAGATGGAGCAAACCTATTTGAACCGGCAGGAAAATCAGATTGCCTTGTTTAAGGAGGGGCTGTGGTTGAAGCAAGGCATGACAGAGGGTTATGTTATTCTTCATGCCGAAAAAATAGAGCATCCATCCTGGGGGTTGAAAAACGTGACCGCGCTTTTTTTTACGGGTGAGGATGATTTTATCAAGCGCGTTGATTCCAATACAACGCATCTTGAAAAAGGCGAGTGGGTTTTTAAAAAACCCGTGGTGACGACGGTCTCAGGGCAGATTGAAAATCCGGAGGCGATCCGGTTGCCGACTCAGTTGACGATTGCCGACATTGAGGAGAGTTTTTCTTCGGCGGAGTCGATGTCGTTCTGGAAGCTGCCGGGGCACATCCGGACGTTAGAGGAAACCGGGTTCGATGCCAGCCGAATGAAGGTTTATTATCAAAATCTGCTGTCCCAGCCCTTGATGTTCGTGGCGATGGTTTTGCTGGCCGCCGCCGTTTCCATGCGGCCACCGCGCAGCGGGGGGACTTTGCATTATCTTGTTGCAGGCATTCTGGCTGGATTTGTCATATTTTTTATGTCGAGTTTTTTGCAGGCTTTGGGGGTTTCACATCAATTGCCCGTCTTTCTTGCTGCGTGGTCTCCTGCTATTATCAGTTTTCTGCTGGGTCTTAGCGTGATGATGAATTTAGAGGATGGTTAGGGTCAAAGCCTTGTTCCCCTCTTGCATGATTTCCGAAAAGATTTAAGATTTTTCTGTTGCCGGATCAGTATCTTAATCTTCTGGTAATTCCTCTCTGCTTTAATGATAAAAATTTCTGTGTAGAACTCTGGGGGAGTTGACTTTCGGGGGGATTTCAAAGATATAGGGATCGGGCATTATGTTTGCAGGAATGGCATTTTCACACATGGATAGCAGTAGTTTCAGAAAAATTTTGGCGGTTGCAGGCGTGTGCTTGCTTCTTGGGGCTTGTTCGACGACGGGAGAGTCTCAAGGGACGCTCAGCGATCCGTTTGAATCCAGCAACAGGGCTGTTTTTGCCTTTAACAAGGCCGTTGATAAAGTGGTTATCCATCCGGTTGTCAAAGGATATCGCGCTGTTGTGCCCGAGCCGGGTCGTCGCGGTGTTCGGAACGCCCTTCGCAATCTTCGCAGTCCTGTGACCCTTGTGAACGAGATTTTGCAGGGTGATGTTGACGGTGCCGGCAAGGTTGCCTTGCGCGCTGTTGTGAATACCTTGATCGGTGTTGGCGGTCTTTTCGATGTTGCCGGTATGGAAGGTTATACCTACGAGCAGGAAGATTTCGGTCAGACTTTGGGCGTTTGGGGTGTCGGTCATGGGCCGTATCTTGTTTTGCCCATTCTCGGCCCGTCCTCGACCCGCGATTACTCCGGTTATCTGGTTGACTCTTTTGCAGACCCCTTGCGCTGGTATCTGTTCAATACCAATAACGAGGGCTGGTACTATGCCAAGGTTGGCGTTGAGTATCTTGACCTGCGCGAGTCCCTTATGGATGTCCTGAACGAGCTGGAAAGCAGCTCTATCGACTACTATGCTGCCGTCCGCAGCACGTATTATCAACGCCGCGAGGCTTTGGTGCGTGATGAAATGGCCACGGCGGGCGAGGGTATGTCGATCCCTGATTATGACCGGGGCGAGCAGGATTCCTATTAATCGCCTCGTATAATGGTTATGGAGAGCGTTTCTCCGGGTGACAGGCGTTGAGGGATTGTTCTTTTGATTTATGAGGGGATTATGCGCTTGAATCGTTTATTATTTTGTTTGTCCTTGGGTGTTGCCAGTTTTGCGGCTTTGCCTGCCGGTGCGGTTGTTGCCGTTTCATCTGTCGGCGGAGTTGCCGTGCCTCAGACCGCTCTTTTGGTGCAGGTCGCCAATGAGAAAGAGGTTGAGGCGGCTAAGGCTTTTGTTGATCGCATGGCGCAGGCCGGGATTGGGTTTCTTGGCAACGAGGCCTTGACCGAGGCGCAGCGCAAGGCCGAATTCCGCAAACTTTTAAATTCCAGTTTTGATATGGACACGATTGGCCGTTTTGCCCTTGGCCGTAACTGGCGGACGGCGACGCCTGCGCAAAAGGCGGAATACCAGAAATTGTTCAAGGCGATGATCGTTTCCGTCTATTCCCGCCGTTTCAGCGATTACAAAGGCGAGAAGCTTGAGGTTGGTTCTGCGCGGGTTGACGGTAATAACGATGTTGTTGTTTCATCCTCGATCGTTCCCGCCAATGGCGAAAAGGTGCAGGTTGACTGGCGTGTGCGCGGCAAAGGCGGCAGCTATAAGGTTGTCGATATTCTTGTCGCGGGCGTGAGTATGGCTTTGACCCAGCGTTCCGATTTTGACTCGGTGATCCAGCGCGGCGGCGGTAATGTCGAAGCGTTGCTTGAGCATCTGCGGAAGCAATAAATTCCCTTGAAAATTTTATAGTTATTTTTATTAGCAATCTGATACGCATTTCTGATTGTCACCCCCGCCTTGGGCGGGGGTCTGGTCTTTTTTGCCGGATACCCGCCTTCGCGGGTATGACGTGGGGTGTCGGAAGCGGGGCTAGCCGGTGACGCCGATCAGCGCGGCCAGTTGACCGCCGCTTCTGACCTGTCCGAGAGCCATTTGGCCGCCCGCATAGATTTTTCCTGTCAGTTCGCCCGCCGGGTCGCCTGCCGCTTCGCTGAAGGTCGTGACCGATACGCCCATCCAGCGCAGGATTTGGTTTGGAACCTGATCGACCATTTTGAACATGCTGTTTGCCATCATGTAACAGATGATGACGTAAATAACCGAGAAGAAGAATTGATCGATGCTGGAGCGGTAATATTCGATTTGCGTTGGGCCTTTGGCGTCGGCTTCCCTGTCAAAGCCCGTCACGTTGACGACAACCAGATCAAAGACTTCATCAAGCCCGTTTACGAGGGCGGAGAAAATGGAAATGCTGGCCAGCAATCCGAATAATATCAGGATAGGGCGGAGGAAAATTTCCAGTATCAGGAAATATCCGTTGTTGGCGCCCGGCCCCGGCATTCCTTGACCGTCCATCCGGGTGATGTGGGAGAGTGCCCATAAAGGCATGGCGACGACGGCTTCAAAAATGCTTTTTACCCAGCCGCTGACGGCGAACATGAAATAGATGAACGGCAGGAACGGTAAAACGTAATAGAGGATGAATGCCATCAGGAGCAGTGTTTTCCCCATGGCGAGTAGAAAGTCGCCGAGAGCTTGTGTTACGCCCGCCGCGCCTTCGCCGACGGCTTTTTTCAAAATTCCGCCCACGCCCCCCGCGACGAGGCCGACCGCCATGTTACGCAAGGCTGCATCCATCATTGATTTTCCCATGGCACTTAATCGCGCTAAGGGGTGGATGGTTGGGTTGTCCCGCATTGAGAAGATGCCTTCGGTTCCGAAGATGGAATTGACGCCGCTGCTGAAGGCGTTGTCCGAATGGCGCGCCGCGTGCGATCTGTCGGCTCCGGTTCTTTCCCAGAGTTTATAGGCGTTGTATAAAACCGCCGCGATCATCCTGTCTTGCGTGCGGGGATATTCCGATTCCGTGTTTTTGCCGAGAGAGGGATCGAATGAGTCTTCGGCGTTGAGGGTGCTGTTGGCGGCTCTGTTGTTTTCCGAGACCGCCTCCATGAGGTATGGAAATTTATTGCCGAAGGGAATGC
>JBASFN010000022.1:0-5835 GCA_049653045.1 Alphaproteobacteria bacterium | reverse complement strand
CTTCACATCTGACCTGCCCCGGCATCATCGCCCCACCGATCAACCGCACCTGCAATCGATGCTTGCCCGCACCCCGGCGTTTCATTTCAGCAATACAATCTTCCATGGGCTTGGCCGCCATATCCATCCATTTTTTATCGACCCTGCTGAAAAAAGGAAAAGCATCCAGCAAAACAGGTGGAATGAGTACATACCCCATCGCGCCGATTTTCAAGCCCGTATCATGCACCGTAACCAGAACGCCGCTACCGACCGTGGCGACGAACATCTCGCCCGCATCGCCGCTGCACAGAACCTGCCCCGGCTCGATAAGGCGCGGTGCGGCATCAAACTGGCCGTTGAAATATTTTTCTGTGTCCTGCTGAGCACGCCTATCGGCACGCCCGGAAAATCCGGGCGCGTCAGCACCTTGATCTTTATTATTGTCGTGCATACGCAACAACACCCCCACACGCCATGATAACATGAGAGAGCACTAATGTTAAAGCTTGCTTTGTTATCTTATTGTTTTTCCACAATTCACGCAGCGCGGCGCAGAACCGATTTATGATCTTTAAACCATGAATATGTCTTATGAAGCCCGTCGTCAAAATCAACAATCGGCGTCCATCCGGCATTCAAAATCCGGCTGCTATCGAGCAATTTCCGCATCGTCCCGTCCGGCTTCGACGCATCAAAAACGATCTCACCCTTAAAACCAACAACCTCGGCAATTTTTCTCGTCAGATCGGCAATCGCCATATCCACACCTGAACCGATATTCAAGGGAATCTCCGACGAATAATTTTTCAGAGAAAAAACCAGCGCGTCTGCCAGATCATCAACATATAAAAATTCCCGGCGCGGCCTGCCCGTCCCCCAAACCTCCATCCGCCCGCTCATCATTTTCGCCTTATGCGCCTTCATCATCAGAGCGGGAATAACATGCGAGGCCGCCTCGTCAAATCGATCCCCTGGCCCATAGAGATTGCACGGCATGACGCTGATAAAATCGCATCCATATTGCTGACGATATGCAGCGCACAGTTTCAGACCCGCAATCTTCGCCACCGCATAGAATTCATTCGTCGCCTCCAGCGCACCGCACAAAAGCGCGCTTTCCTTAATCGGAATATCCGCCTCTTTCGGATAGATACAGGAAGAACCAAGAAATAACAGCTTCTCCACGCCTGTTTTATACGCGGCGCGAATGATATTGGCCTCAATCAGAATATTATCCATCAAAAAATCCGCCGGATGATCACGGTTGGCCACTATCCCGCCGACCTTCGCCGCCGCGATTACGGCGACGTGCGGCTTGTTGATTTTCATCCACTGATCGACATCGGCCTGTACGCGAAAATCAAAATCGGCGGTCAATATCTCGCATGGTTCATGCCGCAGCCGCCGAACAAGCGCAGACCCGACCATGCCTCCGTGCCCGGCAATCCACACACTCTTCCCCGCCAGAGAAAACGGCTTGCTTAGCCAGCCTTCCTGCATAGATCGCCCTTCCATAGCTTCTTTCGTTCAGCATTGACCATCTCAGCCGCCAGTTCATCAAAGAAAATGCGCGGCTCCCACCCCAGAATACGGCGCGCCTTGGCCGCATCACCCAGCAAATAATCAACTTCCAACGGCCTAAATAACGATCCATCAATAGAGACAAGAATTTTTCCCGTCTTGCTGTCGACCCCGATTTCCTCCAGCCCTTTACCGCGCCATTCAAGATCAATACCCACCTGCGCGAAACAACGCTGAGCGAATTCCCGCACCGTATGCGCCGCACCCGTGGCCAACACAAAATCATCGGCCTTGTCCTGCTGCATCATCAGCCACATGCCCTGGGTATAATCCCGCGCATGACCCCAATCTCGCACCGAGTCGATATTTCCAAGGACAAGCCTGTCCTGCTGTCCGGCCTCGATCGCCGCCACCGCCTTTGCGATTTTTTGCGTAACGAAATCCTCACCGCGCAAGGGGCTTTCATGGTTAAACAAAATGCCGTTGCACACATGCACACCATACGCCTCGCGGTATGTGCGCGCCATCCAGTATGCCGCTAACTTCGCCGCGCCATAAGGGCTGCACGGCGCAAACGGCGTCAATTCATTTTGCGGCGGCGGCGATTTTCCAAACATCTCGGAACTCGACGCCTGATAAATCCGCACCTTGTCCAATCCCAGAATCCGCACCGCATCGAGCACGTTCAACGTCCCCCGCGCATTGATGTCCAGCGTCGATGCCGGCGTTTCAAAGCTGACTTTCACATGACTAAGAGCCGCCAGATTATAAATTTCATCCGGCTGAATGTTCTTTATCAGAGAGATCAAACTAGCCGCATCACACAGATCGCCATAATGAAGCATCACGCGGGATGCAATCCCCAATTCCTGCAAACGTCCCGTACCATCGACCGCATCCCATCGCACAAGCCCGTGCACCGCATATCCCTTGGCGAGCAAAAATTCCGCCAGATACCCGCCATCCTGCCCGGTAATGCCCGTAATGAATGCAGTTTTCATTTTATTTATACGCACCCTCTATTTTCTCTTTTTGTTTAAGGCTCAAAAACGGCCAGAGGAGCTGATGGACAAAACGCGGCGGCATGAATTCAGGAATTCCGATATTAACGGGCGGCCTGCGGTTTTCATTGATATAAGTTCCAAACAATAAATCCCAAATCACGACATTCTCGCCATAATTCATGTTGCCCTCACGTAAATCCATGCTGTGATGCCAGCGATGCACCCCCGGCGTACTGAAAATATAGGACAACAGACCAAAACGCATCTCGACATTACAATGGGTAAGAACCCCGACATAGGCCGTAACAATGCTGCACCACTGCACAACTTCAAGCGGCGCACCAAGACTAAGAAGGACACCCATGCCCAGAGTAATCTTGAAAAGCGAGTCAAAGAAATGAAACCGCCCGGTATTGATGATCCAAAGCCGCGTGACACTGTGATGGATGGCGTGAAACCGCCAGATAATCGGCCACTCATGCGCCGTGCGGTGCGCCCAGTAAAGGCCGAACTCCGCCGCGACAACGCCAAGACATACTTGCGCCGCCATTGGCCAATCCCTCGGCCATATCCCGTGCCCCGGCTCGGCCACGGGCTTAATAAACTCGGCCAACCCCAGCGCACCACTAAAAATCATAATCCCCTGCACCATCCCCTTACTGGTCAAGGTATGAGCGATATTAGCAAAGGTCTGGCCATCGGGCTTGCGCCATTCTGTTTCGTGCGGCATCCACCACTCAAGAAAAAACAGCACGGCAAACATCAACGCATAGCCAACATTGAAATAAATAATCGGATGACCCTGCGAAAATCCATACGCCGCAATCGACAAACACAAGGTCAAAAGCCCCGGCCACGCAATCCACGAAACAATATATTTTGTCTGTTCCATAACCATCATTTTGATCTAACTCGCCGCCCGTTTCAACCGATCATTAATGGCAATGCCCAGGCCGACATCAGGAATGGGCATGACCGCGATCCCCTGATACTCCGGCCTGTCTAGTTCGCGCATCATGCGGAATAAATTGGCGGCAGCCGCATGGAGATCACCCTCATCACTCAAATTCCGGCGCATAGAGTCAGACAGATTCATCGCCGCGCCGCCGCCCTTAACACCCATAAAACGAATGGATCCAAACCCCAAAAGCGCCTCGCCCGGATTCAAATCAATCGCGTTCAGGCGCAAAGGAATAGACGGAGCATAATGTTTCAGGAGCAAACCAGGCGATTTTGGCTTGGCCGCATCGCCGCTTTCATAAGCGACATCTTCGCCCAGAACGCGGGAAATATCCTCCGCCGTCACAGCGCCGGGACGCAAAATAACAGGCACACCGTCCGACAGATCGACCACCGTGGATTCCAGCCCCACACTGCACGCGCCCGCTGCTAAAATCATATCGGCCTTGTCCCCCAGACTTTCCGCCACATGCGCGGGAGCCGTTGGGCTGATCGTACCCGACGCATTCGCGCTCGGCGCGACCAAAGGAAACCCGCAAAGCTTTATCAATTTTTGTGCAACCGGATGCGCGGGAACGCGCACCGCAACCGTATCCAGCCCCGCCGTCGCCAATTCTGAAATTCCGGACTCCGCCCTTCGTTTTAAAATCAACGTCATCGGCCCCGGCCAGAACGCCTGCGCCAGTGCCTCGCCCCGCGCATCCATCACAACATGGAGCGCAACATCCGCCTTGTCCGCAAAATGCGAAATAAGCGGGTTGAATTGCGGACGCCCCTTGGCCTCGAATATCCGCGCCACCGCCCGCCCATCCAGCGCATTCCCCGCCAGCCCATAAACCGTCTCGGTCGGCATGGCGACAATCCCGCCTTTTTTCAGGATTTCTGCGGCGCGGACAATGGTTTCATCTGTGGCGGCTACAAGTGTCATGGGGCTTTATATCACGGTTTAAACAACGCGCCACCGCTCAACGGACTTGGCACTCCGGTTGTCGAAGGCAGACTAATCGCCTCGCCTAATAAACTCCGCACCGCAAGATACGCGAACCCTTCGGCCTCCAGCGCATCCCCGTTCCAGCCGATGATCTCCACCGGATTAACCGGGGCATTCAACGCAATCCCCAGATGCTCCATCAAATATCTGTTATGCCGCCCGCCGCCCGCAACCAGCCATTGCTTTGGCCTGTCCGAAAACCATGCCAGAGATTTTTTCACCGCCCCCACCGTAAACGCCGCCAGCGTCGCCGCGCCATCCTCCACGGACAACGCAGGAAAAAATTCAAACGCGTTCCGATCCAGCGACTTCGGCGGCTTCACATCAAAATACGGATGCCCCAATAAATCGCCGAGGATTTTTTTATCAACCGTCCCGCTTGCCGCCAGTTTTCCGTCCTCGTCGTAATCCGCGCCCGTGTGTTTTTTCACCCAGTCATCAATCAACGCATTCCCCGGCCCGGTATCGAACGCCAATATTCCATTACCGTCTATGTATGTTACATTCCCTACGCCGCCGAGATTGAGAACGGCCAAAGGCCCCGGCATCCCTTTTGCTCGCGCCCGGTGATACAGCGGCAAGAGCGGCGCACCCTGTCCGCCCGCCTCTACATCATTCTTCCGAAAATCGAAAACAACGGGAACGCCCGTTTCCCGCGCCAGCAAAGCCGCATCACCGATCTGCACCGTGATTTTATTGGCCGGATCATGGTGAATCGTCTGACCGTGGAAGCCGATAACGTCTGCCTTGTTATCCCTCAAAAGCATCCGTACCGCCTCGATATGCTTTTCCGTCAAAACCCGGACGACATCCAACGGCGCGTCCATTTTCCCGAAACACGCCCTGATTTTCTCCCGCGTGGCCGCATCATAGAGACAGGTCACAAACCCCAAAGGCCGCACAAAACCATAGCCGTCCGTCTCGATGAGCGCAGCATCCACCCCATCCAGCGACGTCCCCGACATCAGGCCAACGGCCCTATAGACTTTTCTATCTCTCATCTGTCATCCTGAGCGCAGCGAAGGATCTCATTATGGGCAACTATTATGTTTACATGATGGCCAATAAATCCAACCGCGTCCTTTATATTGGCGTTACAAACGACCTGAAACGCCGGGTATATGTACATAAACACAAGATAATCGCCGGATTTACGCAAAAATACAACCTGACAAAACTCGTTTATTTTGAACACGGGACGGACATAAAAGGAGCTATTGAGAGGGAAAAACACTTAAAAGGCTGGTTGCGGAAGCGTAAAAATATGCTTATAGAAACTGTTAATCCTGAATGGCGGGATTTATCCGAAGACTTCTAATACTGTCATCCTGAGTGCAGCGAAGGATCTCAGGCTAACGACAACGGGATCCTTCGCTG
>JBASFN010000021.1:0-2747 GCA_049653045.1 Alphaproteobacteria bacterium | reverse complement strand
AAGCCAACACAGGACTCACAATGCTCAACGGCATTTTCGAAACGCTCGGTTTCAAAGAAGAAGAAGCAAAAACCTACCTTGCACTGCTCGATAGCGGTGCAAGCACGGCAAGCGACCTGTCGGCGCGCCTCGGTGTGCCGCGCCCCACGATTTACGGTTATCTGGAAAAACTGGTGGCCGCAGGTCTCGTAACCGAGGACTCGCAAAGAAACGCAAAACTCTTCGCCGCGCAATCGGCCGACCGCTTGCGGCTGCTGTACCGGAAAAAAATCCATCACCTCCGCAGCCGCGAAAAAATGCTGGATACAATCATCCCCGAACTCGACGCCAGATCGGGAACCGGATTCCTCCGTCCGCGCATGAATTTCTTCGAGGGACGCCGGGGTCTTGAAACCGCCCTGGACGACATGCTCGCCTCCCCGCCCGGAACCATAACCACGTCCTTCTGGCCGGCGCGCCTGACCATGGACATATTAGGGACGGATTACTGGCAACGCCACAACGCACGGCGCATACAAAGAGACATACACCTAAGCGGCATATGGCCGCGAACCCAAGGAATCAACATCTCCACCCACCCCTTCATGGGATGGGGAGCCGAACAAAAAAGCGAATTGAAATACGCGCCCCTCGGCATAGACTTCGCCATGGGCTATTGGATATACGGAAACAAAACGATCTTTTTATCCACACGGACAGAAACGTACGGCTACACGCTCGAAAGTGCCGACATGGCGCAGATGATGAGGGCACAACACGCCATCCTGTGGAAAACCTCGGAACCCGTCCCCTATGACAAAGCCCTCGTTCATGGATTTATCCGGGAACTTCAATCCGCCTGACCGCCAGCCCTGAGCGTGTTCAATCGAAGCATTCAGCCCAGGTATCAGTTCCACCTTCCGGCTTACGGCGACCTTTAATAATGATCTCGCCTTTATCGATGCGCGTCTTACAACTAAAAAGAGGAACCAGCGTTCTTAAGACAATCTCCAGCTTCCTGTCGGGATAAAACGGTCCATAGGAACAAAACTCTGCTCTGTCCGAGGGATTTCCCTCTTCATCGACACTTCCCGGCTCATCCAGCTTGAAATTCGACCGATGCCGCGCCCGCGTCCCGTCCTCTGTATCGTAATAATCCGTGCCAAAATTCCCATAAACCTTATAAGGAGCCTCATTCCGCACCGCAAAGCAAAGCGGCTCGGCGACAATCTCCTGCGCCCACGCTGCATCCATTCCGCACAAAAGAAACACAAAGGAAAAGAAAACGACTCTCATATCTACATTTTATCAAAAATCCACAGCTCTGGCCACAGGCGATAAGTCATTCTATAGTGCAGCGCATGATAATCCAGAGCCTCTCGGAAACCGAAACAGCCGGAATTGCTGCAAAAATGGCCTCACAAATAAGGGCGAGAGCCATCATCACGCTGCAAGGCCCCTTGGGCGGCGGCAAAACAGTCTTCGCCCGTGCCCTGATCCGCGCCCTTGGCAACGACGCCGGCCTCGAAGTCCCCAGCCCGACCTTCACCCTCCTCCAAACCTATGAAACCCCGCTCGGCCCCCTGTACCATTTCGATCTCTACCGACTAAAAACCCCCGAGGAAATATACGAACTGGGATGGGAAGAAGCCCTATCGGAAGGAATAACTCTTGTCGAATGGCCGGAACGCCTAGGGCCCCTCTTGCCGCCATCCCGTCTGGACATTCACCTCGCCCCAGTTGAAAATAACCCGGACTCAAGAACCATCACGATCAAAAGGACGCCATAAGGCCATGCCCAGCCGGATCATCGATAAAGCCTTCATCCTCGCCGCCGGCCTCGGAACCCGCATGCGTCCCTTAACAGACTCCATCCCCAAACCCCTTGCCGAAATAACCGGAAATACCCTGCTCAGCCGCACACTCGACCATCTGAAAACCGCAGACATAAAAGAATGCGTTATCAACACCCACCACCTCGCAGAAAAAATCCCGCAGCATCTGGGGACACGAACAACCCCAAAAATTACATATTCACACGAACCCGTCCTGCTCGACACCGGCGGCGGCATCAAAAAAATGCTGCACTTTTTCAAAGAAAATCCATTTTATGTCCTGAGCGGCGACGGCCTCTGGACAAACAAAGCCAATAAAAACACACTTTCCCAGATGAACGCCGAATGGGACGACACCAAAATGGACATCCTGATTTTGCTGCAACCTGTCGAAACAATGATTCTAACCAAGGGCGTCGGCGATTATGACATAACACCAGATGGCCGCGCCCGCCGCTCCAAAAATAAATCGGGCACACACATGTTCACCAGCATGCGGATCAACCACCCCCGCATTTTTGACAATACCCCTGATAACGCGTTTTCCTACCTCCAACTCCTCGACAAGGCCGAAGAACAAGGAAAATTATACGCCATGGAACACGAGGGCGACTGGCATCATCTCAGCACACTAAATGACCTGAACGCCGTCAACGCGGCCTTTGCAAAAACGCCAAACACCCCATGACCGCAGCAAAACAACAGGCAAAAATATATAATATTCCCACGGGAATCCCCTTTGCCCGCGCTTTTGCTGCACAATTGATTACTGAGACAAAAACCGCCCCCGAGACCCTCGCGGACTATACAATCCTCCTCCCCACCCACCGCGCCGTCAGGATTTTGCAGCAATCTTTTCTGGATTTGACCGGGGGCAAACCGATCCTCCTGCCCCGGCTCCACACATTGGGCGACATCGACGAGGAAGAACTC
>JBASFN010000020.1:0-8053 GCA_049653045.1 Alphaproteobacteria bacterium | reverse complement strand
ATTCACCCCCTGCAGAATCCGCGCTATGAACCCGCCGACCGGATTATCGGGCGGCGCATCCTCGACCGAAAAAGCAAGGTCATGGGTGTGGTGGAGGATGTGGTGCTGAATAAAAACGGGAATATCGCTTTCCTCAATGTCGTGTTCGACCGGATGCAACTCAACCGCCCGGTGTTCGTCAATTACGGCGCGTATGATATTCGCCCCGCCTCAAACGGGTATGTGATGGCGTTTGAATCCGGCGACATTAAAAATATCTATCCGGCGATGCTGGCCGACATCCAAACGGCGGCGGGGGGCGATGATGAAACCTTCAGCCTGATTAAATTTGATGGGGTTGAAGTCTGGACGGAAAGCGGGCGGAAAATCGGCGCGATTTCTGATGTGTTGTTCAATGCGGAAGGCCAACGCGCCGAGTCGATTTACATCACCCTGACCTCTGGCCCCGTGAACGGGCGCGGCGTGGCGGTTCCCTTTGCTGCGGTTAATCTCGAAAAATTCACCACGGAGCGGCGCGTGACCGTCACCGATCAGACCGCTGACGCGATGATCGCGCAGGCAAAATAATTACCTTGAATTCACCAGATCGTCAGCAGGCTGTTCGTGGAAATTCATTGGATTTTGAATACGAGCACGGTCAAGCGTTTCCTGTCCGTACATATCTTTCAGTGCCGCATAAATTTCAAACGCAACGGTTTCCTGAAATTCTTTGTGAGGATTATTTTCACCCTGCGTAAAATTATAGGTGCGCTCCCGTATGGGCGTGTCGGTGACATCATCAAGGGCCAGAAAATGAAAGTTCCATCCTTCTGTTACCCGGATGGTCATTGTGCTGTCGGAATTGAATTGACGTAGATTGGTTCCAATCTTGTCCACCTTCCCTGTCCTGAGTTTGAATGACATATCTTTGGGATCCCAGTCAAAAAATGAGCGACTACATTTTTTATTTCCTGCGCGAGGAAGCTTTTTGCCATTTTCTTCCATATAAAGACCAGCAGAACGAAACAGTTCGTAGAGCACTTTAATCGGGGAATCTTGCGTTTGCCGCCACGCTGCATGAAGCGTGTCTTCGCTATATTCCTGATCGTCCTGCCCTCCTCCGGGCAGTTTTGACCTGAAGAGTCGATCCGACAACTCTTCATATTCTTTCCGGGTTATTGTGGGTGTTCTGTTCTCAATCATCATTACTCTCCGTAAAAAACTTTTCGGCACTTTACGAAGGGATGTAATTTATGTCAATAATTTTATGAAAACATTTATGGTTGCAGGCTTTGACTACCCGAAATACCGCTCTATCACGCGTAAATAGACGCGGACGAGGTTTTCCAGCACGTCGACATCCGTGTTTTCATCGATCTGGTGGATGGTGGCGTTGACGCCGCCGAATTCCACAACCGGGCAGTATTCAAACACAAACCGCGCATCCGACGTACCACCGTTGGTGGTATAGGCCGGCGTTTTACCCGTGACATCCTCCACCGCTTTTTTGACCGTCTCCGACCATGCGCCGGGCTGGGTGATGAAGCTTTTTGAATTGTCTTTATAGAGTTCGAATTCATACGCCACGCCGACCATGTTTAAAATCTCGCGGATTTTTTTATCGAGTTTTTCGGTTGTCCAGCCATCGTTAAAGCGGATATTGAATTTTGCTTTCCCTTCCGCCGGGATCACATTCATCGCCATATTGCCGACATCAATCGTCGTAATTTCCAAATTCGTCGGCTGAAAAAATTCTGTGCCGCTATCGAATTTATGCGCCGCCAGCGCGTCCAGCAATTTCACGAGGCGCGGGAGGGGGTTGTCGGCGAGGTGTTGATAGGCCACATGGCCTTGTTTTCCCTTTACCCGGATTTCACCGGAGACGGAGCCGCGCCGTCCGATTTTTATTTCCTGTCCCAGATATGCCGGGTTGCTCGGCTCGCCGACAAGACACACATCGGGCGTGTGGCCGTGCTGCGCCATCCATTCCAGAACCTTGATCGTGCCGTGTTCGGCGGGGCCTTCTTCGTCGCCCGTAATCAGCATACTGATCGAGCCTTTCGGTTGGCCGTGCTGCGCGATGTAGGCGGCGGCGGCGGCGGCGAAGGCCGCGACCGATCCTTTCATGTCCGATGCGCCGCGCCCGTATAATTTCCCGTTCGCTACCGTCGGCGTAAAAGGACCATAGGTCCACTGTCCCGCCGGTCCGGGCGGCACAACATCCGTATGACCCGCGTAACAGAGATGCGGGCCACCGCTGCCAATTCTTGCAAACAAATTGGGTACGCCGTGGAACGGCAGGTGGAAACATTCAAAGCCGAGATTTTTAAGAACACCGGATAAATAATCCTGCGCCCCGGCATCCTCCGGCGTGACGGATGGGCAAGAGATCAGTTTTTTGGCGAGTTCAACAACAGACGTCATCAGTCCCTCAGCAGTTCATTGATGCCCGTTTTGCTGCGGGTTTTTTCATCGACCTGTTTGACGATGACCGCGCAGGCGAGCGAGGGCGCAGGCAATCCATCCGGCATTTTTTTGTCGGACGGCAACGCTCCCGGAACAACGACCGAATAGGCCGGAACGCGGCCATAGATCACTTCGCCGGTTGCGCGGTTGATGATTTTTGTCGAGGCGCCCAAAAATACGCCCATCGAGATGACTGATCCTTGTTCGACAATCACGCCTTCGGCAACTTCCGATCGTGCGCCGATGAAAACATTATCCTCGATAATCACGGGTTCGGCCTGTAGCGGCTCCAACACGCCGCCGATACCGACACCGCCGGAAATGTGGCAGTTCTTGCCAATTTGCGCGCAAGAACCAACGGTGCTCCAGGTGTCGATCATCGTGCCGTCGTCTACATAGGCTCCGACATTGATGAAGCTAGGCAACAGAACAACGCCCTTGCCGATGAACGCGGACTTGCGGACAACGCAATCAGGAACGGCGCGGAAACCCGCCTCCATAAATTCATTCTCGCTCCATCCGGAAAACTTGCTTTCGACCTTGTCATACCAGTTTGATCCACGCGGGCCGCCGGGGATCATACGGTTAGGGTTGAGGCGGAATGAGAGGAGAACGGCTTTTTTCAGCCACTGGTGAACCTGCCATTTACCCGCCTCTTTTGTCGCAATACGCAACTTTCCGGAATCGAGTAAATTCAGGGTTTCCTCAACCGCACGGGCGATGTCGCCGCGGGTGTGGTGATCGATCGTGCTCCGGTTTTCCCAGTTTGCCTCGATGGTTTTTTGTAAATCATTCACGGCCATTGCTTTATCCCCGATTTTGAAAAGGTTTCTTCCATAAGAAAACGTATAATCTTTAAAAGGACTATAGAGAATGCGGCTTTTATGGACAAGCACAGGATTACTGGTATTTTATAATTCTAAGGAGACTATTTAATGACACCCAAACTTTCCCTTTGTGCCCTGCTTGCCGCCTTGACACTTGCACCCCTCGCCCCTGCACAGGCCGGGACGCAGACCCTTGTTTACGAGGTTTATGCCGGAGGGATTCACGCCCTGCAGGCGACGATGAACCTTGAGACGGGAAAGGGGCGCTATGACATCACGCTTGATGCAAAAACGCGGGGGCTGCTCGGCAGGCTGGCTCCGTGGGAGGGAAGCTTTGAGAGCCATGGCTGGATTGAAAAAGACGGAGCCTACAAGCCTGAGCTTCATAAATCCATCGGCATCTGGCGCGGAGAAAAAGAAGTGAAGGAATATAAATACACCCGCGAGGGCGGATTCGTCTCCTTAAGCGAGACGGTCAACGGCGCGATGGTGGATAAATCAAAGGACATCGGCAAGGAACTGACCGATGGCACGACCGATGCCTTGACCGCCGCGCTCAATGTCTTTGAGGCCGTAGCGCGAGGCGAGGCGTGTTCCGGCACCGAAGAGGTTTTTGACGGCAAGCGGCGATTTGAACAAATCTTTACCGACCAAGGATCGGCCGATCTTGAGCCGACGAAATACAACATCTTTAAGGGCGCGGCCACCGAATGCACGGTTGAGGTCAAGCCTGTTGCTGGCGCGTGGAGCAAAAAACCGCGAGGCTGGCTTTCCATTCAAGAACAGGGACGTGAGCGCGGCACAATGCCAACCTTATGGACGGCCAAACTCAAGGACGGAGAACCCGCCGTTCCGGTCAAAATTCGTATCGCTACGGCTTATGGAGTTTTGTTCATGCATCTTGCGGAATTTAAGGACGAATCCCGCACGGTTTCTGCTGAAAAGCGGGCGCAGAAATAAAGCGCGCTTACCCTGCGTTTTGTGCGTCTTCTTTGTCGAAGACTTTGAAAATAGTTGTCACCGCGTGATCTTCGGCTTCGAGGCATCCTTGTAATCCCGCCTTGAAATCCGGGTATTTCAACTCAACGCCAAGTTCTTTTTTTATGCGTTCGTTTTTGACGCGGCGGTTGTCCATATAAAAGCTGCGGGTGATCGGCGCAAGGTTGGCTTCCTCGAAATCGACAAGCGGCGGAACCGGGCGGCCAAGCAATTCGCACGCATACGCGATGACTTCATGGCTGGGGGCGGGCACGTCATCGACGACATTGTAAATTGTGCCGGGATTGGGATTGGCGATGGAGGCCAGCAGAATCCCGGCAATATCCTCGACATGGATGCGACCAAAAGAATGCCCCGGCTTGTTGATACGCCGCGCCACCCCGGCGCGCACCGAATCCAGCGCGCTGCGGCCGGGGCCGTAAATCCCCGCGAGGCGAAAAATATGAACGGGCAAATTATGATCTTCTTTCAGCGAGAGCCATTGATCTTCGGCGCGCATACGGCGCGAGCCGCGCCGCGAAGACGGGCTGAGTTCGCTGTTTTCATCAACCCATTCGCCGCCGCGATCACCATAAACGCCGGTTGTTGAAAGATAACCAATCCATTCCAGCGTGGGTATCTGAAGAATATCATGCGCGTGCGTCAGAAAAACAGGATCGCCCTCATCGTCGGGCGGTGTCGAAATCACAAGATGCGTTACGCCTTCGAGTGTGCCTTGCGGATTGGCGAGCGGTTGATCGTGATCGAAAATATGGGCGCTAATCCCGCGCCCGCGTAGCGCTGTGCGCTTGTCCTTATCCCGCGTTGTGCCGCCAACCGCCCAGCCGCCGCGCTCCATCAACTCGTGGCCGAGGTAATCGCAACTATAGCCATATCCGAAACAGAAAAGTTTTTTCATTTCACCCGTCTTTTTTTGTATCCCTTGAAAGGGACTTTGTTTTTTTAAGTGCCTGTTTCCTCAAGCTGGCCGCCCGCCGCCGGTTCAAAACCGGGAATGCGATCTTCCAGCACGGGCTTGAAGCTTGGCCGCAATTTTACCTTTGCGTACCATTCGCGGGCGGCTTCGTGCTCCTCCCACGGGACATCACCGATATAATCAATCGCCGACAGATGCGTTGCCGCCGCAATATCGGCCAGCGAGAAATTATCCCCTGCCAACCATTTGCGCCGCTCGGTCAAGAAGCCGATATAATCGAGATGGTAATGAATATTAGCGTGTCCGGCACGAACGGCGGGAGCATGCGGCTCCCCGGTTTTCAGGAATTTCTTCATCAGCTTTTCGCCAATCAGATTATCCGTGACCTCGCGGTTGAATTTCACGTCGAACCAACTGACAAGCCGCCGCGTTTCAGCGCGCTGGACGGGATCATGGCCGAGAAGATTGACCTCCGGATAGACTTCTTCAAGATATTCGCAGATGACTTGAGAATTGGCGAGGGTCGTTCCGTCGTTTTCAATGAGAACAGGAACATCGCCCGCGGGGTTGAGCGCGAGAAATTCCGTCCGGCGTTCCCATATTTTTTCGATCTTCAATTCAAAATCGAGTTTCTTCTCGGTCAGGACGACCCTGACCTTCCGTGAAAAGGGATGCAGCCACAAATGAAACAGCGTTCTCATGTGCTGGCCAGCTTACCGGAATTTGTCTTTTATGAACAGTCTCTAAAGTAGGATTAGCTGTAATTATTTTATTCCGCCGTGGCGCGGAGGCTAATCGTGATTTTTACATCGCCGCCGATCGTGTCTGTCGCCTGCCACTGGCCTTGCCCGATGCCAAAATCGAGACGGTTCAATGTTGCCTCGCCCTGCATGAAAGCCATTTGCCCGTCCGGGGTTTCCTTGATTTGCAACGTGAACGGCAAATCAAGCTTTGCCACCTTGCCGCGAATAGTCAGTGCCCCATGGGCAATGTACTGATTCGGACCGTTTTCGGAAAATGAATCGGCGACGAACACGGCGCGGGGGAATTCCGATGTGCCAAACCACTGAGATCCACGGGCTTCGGTGTCGCGCTCAAGACTGCCCGTCTCGATGCTGGCGATGTCGATCCAGATGTCCGCATAAGCTTCGTCCAGTCTTGCCGGATCGAAAATTATTTTTCCGCCGAAGCTGGTGAATTTTCCGGTGAACGCCTCGCCCTTCTGGGTTGCTTCAAAGCCGACCGTGCTGTCGGCGAGAATAATAGACCAGCCTTCTTTTGCCTGCTCAGTGCTTTGAGCGATTGGGACGGAAGAGGACGCTCCCTCTTCTTCTTCCTCGCCCAGCGCGGTGATCGCAATCGGGAGAATCCATAAAATTCCCGCAACGGCGGCCAGTGCGATACCGCCCTTGACGCCAACCTTGCGGCCAACCATGCGCTGCAGTGTCGTATCGTGATCCAGAAAGTGATGCTTAAAAGCTCCGCCGAAGTGAAGAGCCAGCATGGCCAGCAGCGCAAACGCGCTAATTTCATGCATTTCCCTGGTTATATCGAACAGGGCTTCGTTTTTGGGGAGAATCGGGGGAAGGCTGAACAGGCCGAAAAACTGCGCAGGAAAACCACCAGCCGACGACATCGCCCAGCCGGCAAGTGGCATCAAGATCATGCAAATATAAAGGCCGATATGAACGGCCTTTGAGAGCAGAACTTCCCATTTTTTATATGAGTGAAGTGGCGCGGGTCTTGGACTTTTCAGCAGCCAGACCACACGCGCAATCGCCAGAAAAAGAACAAGCGTGCCGAAGGATTTATGCAAGCCATAGATCGTGAACTTAACCGGACTGGCCTCCATCCCGCCCATGAAAAATCCCACGGACAGGAGAATAAAAATCAGGAGAGCCATCACCCAGTGCAATAACCGGGCGATGGGGTTAAATCCTTCGGGCGCGTTTTCTGTCTTCATCGTCCCTTATTTCTTTGGTGCGTCGGGATTGTCTTTATAGGCTTCGACTTCCAGAATAATGCTCACCTCATCGCCCACCATCGGTACGCCATATGTCATGCCAAAATCGGAACGCTTGATTTTCGTTGTTGCTGAAAATCCGGCCTCTGTACGTTGCATCATCGGATGCGGAGCCGTTGCGATAAAGGTTGTGGCCAGAACGACGGGCTTTGTTACGCCCAAAATCGTCAGATCGCCCGTGATGTTGGCGGTTTTTTCGCCTGTAACTTCAATCGCGGTGCTTTTGAATTTCATATCGGGGAATTGCTCGACATTGAAGAAATCCTTGCTTTTCATGTGTTCGTCCCATTTCGCATCACCCATATCGAGGCTGGCGGTTTTGACGGTGACATCAACGCTGGATTTCTGCGGCTCGGCCTGATCGAACATAATCACGCCTTCATAATCCAGGAATTTTCCCATCGAATTGGCAACGCCGAGGTGATTGATTGAAAACACAACCTGCGTGTGCGGCTTGTCGAGGAGGAATTTTTCCGCTTCAGCCTGCGCCGGTGCAGCAAAGAAAGGAACGAGAACAACACCAAGCAATGCCGGGGCCAGATAACGCATGAAAAATCTCCTTATGAAATTGATATAAGTCTTATGACGGATTGATATTAGAACTTCTTCCCTTGAGATCAAGTGGACTTATTTTTTTTATTTAAGGAAAATAAAGCCTGTACAACCCTGAAAAAATATATGCGCCCAGCGCGGCCATCGCCCAATTCATCAGGCCATATTGCCATTTCAAAGCCTTATTGTTCAGAATTTCTTCGTTGCTGCGGCCTTTCAACATATAAAGCAGCATCCATTGCCCGGTGAAAAACCCGACGATGAAACCGATAATGCCAACACCATAGACCA
>JBASFN010000019.1:0-8211 GCA_049653045.1 Alphaproteobacteria bacterium | reverse complement strand
GGCGCATCATGCTCTCGCCGATTAGAAACGCGCCGAAGCCTTTGTCCTGAAAATCGCGAATGGTCGCGGCATCGGAAATTCCGCTTTCTGCCACTTTTAAAATACCATCCGGGATCATGGTCGATAACCTGTTCGATGTTTCCAGGTCGACTTTAAGGGTTTTTAGATTCCGGTTGTTGATGCCGATCATCTCCGGCGATAATTTCAACGCTCTTTCTGTTTCTTCCGCGTCATGGACTTCAATCAGAACGTCCATTCCGAGTTTTTTTGCGATGCCGTGCATTTCAAGGGCGCGGTCGTCCTCCAGCGCGGCCATGATAAGCAGAACGCAATCGGCGCCTAAAGCACGCGATTCGTAAATCTGGTAAGGATCAATCATAAAATCCTTGCGCAAGACGGGAAGGGATGTTGCTGTCTTGACCTGCTCAAGATAATCATCCGATCCTTGAAAATAAGGCTCATCCGTTAGAACAGAAATGCAGGCAGCGCCGTTTTCTTCATAAGATTTTGCGATTGCCGAGGGATTGAAATCAGCGCGAATAACGCCCTGGCTCGGCGATGCCTTTTTTATTTCGGCGATGATGGCAGGCGGTGTGTGCCGTTGAAGCGCGCTAATAAAACCACGCGGCTTTTCGGCGGATTTAATTTTGGCTTCAAGTAAGGCCATGGGAAGTTCTTTACGCTTTTTTGCAACATGCACGATTTTTACATCGCAAATTTCTTTAAGGACACTCATGCTTTTTTTCCTTTTGAAAAGGAAATATATTCATTCAGTAATGCGTTCGCCGCGCCGCTATCCAGAACTTCTCCGGCTAGTTGCGCTCCCTCTTTCAGGGTTGAAATCGTCCCGTAGAGGCAAAGCGCGGCGGCGGCGTTAGCGATGACAATGTCGCGGTAGGCGGATTTCTTGCCATTAAGAATCTCCCGCAAGGCTTTGGCATTGTGCGCGGGATCGCCGCCTTGTAAGTCCGCGCTTTGAGAAATATCCAGCCCGAAATCGGCGGGAATTATTGTTTTCTCGATAATGTTTCCGTCTCTTAAAGCGGCGACATAGGTTGCCCCGGTCACAGTAATCTCATCCAGCCCATCTGACCCATGCACAACCCACGCGCCCTTGCTCCCGAGATTTTTAAGGGTCTCTGCCATGGGGATGAGCCATTTTTTATCATAGACCCCAACAAGTTGAAAATCGGCGCCTGCCGGGTTGGCGAGCGGGCCTAGTAGATTAAAAATGGTTTTAAACCCCAGCTTTTTCCGGACGGCAGAAACATGCTTCATCGCTTTGTGATGGTGCGGCGCCATAAGGAAGCAAAAATTCAGCTTTTCCAATGAGCGTTCCAAAGCCTTATGTGGCATATCCAGATTAACACCAAGTGTTTCCAGCACATCGGCAGCGCCGGATTTTGAACTAGCGGCGCGGTTTCCATGTTTTGCAACACTAATGCCGCAGGCCGCCACAACCAACCCCACGGCCGTAGAGACATTATAAGTTCCGGAAGCATCCCCGCCCGTGCCGCAACAATCCAGCGTTCCCGGCGGAGCTTCAATCGTTTCGGCGCGAGCGCGCAGAATTTTGGCCGCGCCAGTGATTTCGTCTACGGTTTCGCCGCGCTTCGAGAGCAAAGTTAAAAACAGGGCGATGTCGTCTTCGCTGCATAGTCCATCCATGATCTGTGTCATGGCCTCTGCCATCTGGCTTTCGCTAAGGGTCTTGCCGGAGTTCAAAAGATCAAGAATATCCCTCATAATAAATCCGTAAAATTTTTCAGCATTGCATGGCCGCTTTGGGTGGCAATGCTTTCAGGGTGGAATTGCACGCCATGAATGCGTTTGGATTCGTGTTTAACGCCCATGATAATGCCGTCTGCGGTTTGCGCCGTTATTTCTAGCTCAGCAGGGCAGGTAGCGGGGTCGATCACCAGCGAGTGATAGCGCGTGACCTCAAGCGGCGAGGGGAGGTCTTTAAACACGCTGCGCCCGATATGGATGATCTCTGAAGTTTTCCCGTGCAGGGGTGTTGTGCGAATAATTTTTCCGCCAAAGGCCTGCCCGATGCATTGGTGGCCGAGGCATACGCCGAGCAGGGGAATATTTTCATTGGCCGCAACGCCGATCAATTCAAGGCAAATTCCTGCATGATCCGGGTCACTGGGGCCTGGCGAGATAACGATGCCCTTGGGCTGGAGGGCAACGACACCCTCAGCCGTAATTTTGTCGTTGCGGTGAACGGCGATTTCCTGCCCCAAATCCCCGAAATACTGGACAAGGTTATAGGTAAAGCTGTCGTAATTGTCGATGAGCACAATCATAGGTCATTTTATCGCGCAAATTACCCTGCGAAGGCAAGGGAATGTTGTTTACCGGAAAAAATACGGCATGTAAGGTAAGCCCCATGAAGCGTCCTTTTCGTTCACGTAATATCTGGTTTACCATTCTTGCCGCCGCCATCCTTATGATTGTGGCGGATGTTCTGGTTCTCTACAGCCTTTCCGAGCGGGATAAGGCCGGGAGGTTCGATGCGCACAGTGAAATAACCGATTTAAAGTCGGCGCGGCCTGATCCCGCTAAACAGGAACCTGTCCAGCAGGCGGAAAGTCTTCCTGCGCCCGTTGTGGGTGAGAAATATACCGTAGAGCATTCCCTGCCGCCGCCCGTATTAGCGGAAGCCGAGCAGGAAGCAAAGCCATTCAAGCCCATGACGTGGGAGGAGGCATCCGCCCCTGTGAAACCAAAGCCAAAGCCTGAGCCTGTCCTTCGCAAGGAAGGCGAGCCAGCCAAGATCGTCATCATCATCGACGATATGGGCATGGACAGGCGGCGTTCGCAAAGGGCACTTGAGATGCCGGGGCCTTTGACTCTGGCGTTCCTGCCCTATGCGCCGAAAATTGAGGGAATGACGCAGGAGGCGGGGAAGCGCGGCCATGAGCTTTTAATCCATATGCCGATGGAGGCAACGGATACGAAGATGAATCTAGGGTCTATTTCCTTGCGCTCTGGCATGGGCGGCGCGGAGATGGAGGCCATGCTGGATAAGGCCTTCGATTCTTTCGAGGGGTATGTTGGCATCAACAATCACATGGGCAGCAAGCTGACCCAGGATGAATCCGCGATGGAATATGTGATGAAGGCACTCAAGGAACGCAATCTAATTTTTGTCGATTCAAAAACATCGGCGAAATCCGTGGCCTCGGATGTGGCTGGATTCTATGGCCTTGCTCATGCCGACCGTGATGTGTTTCTGGATCATGTGGAAACGCCGGAATTTTCCCGCAAGGCTCTTCGGCAACTGGAGCGGATAGCCATGAAAAAAGGCTACGCCATCGCCATTGGCCATCCAAAAGATATAACGCTTAATGCTTTGGCGGAATGGATTCCAACTTTAAAAGATCGGGGATTTGTCCTTGTTCCGGTTAGTAACGTAGTGCGCCGGGACGTACCGTCTACGCAGACGTCTTCTGTGTCTTATTACGGGCCTGTTCAACCGCCATCTCCGCCGCCCGAAAGACAGCCTTTGCCTTATTGATGGTTTCCTGATGTTCGGATTCGGGGTTGCTGTCGGCGACGACACCAGCGCCGGCCTGCACATAAATTTTTCCATCCTTGAGGAGAGCCGTGCGAAGGGTAATACAGGTATCGAGTTCACCATTGCCGGAAAAATATCCGACGCCGCCGCCGTAATAACTACGGCGTGACGGCTCCAGTTCGTCGATAATCTCCATCGCCCTGATCTTCGGCGCGCCGCTGACCGTTCCGGCGGGAAAGCCGGCAAACAAGGCATCGACAATATCACATTCCTTTTTCAGTTTTCCCTCGACGTTCGAGACGATATGCATGACATGCGAGTAATTCTCGATTTTAAATTGTTCCGTGACCTTGACGCTTCCGTATTCGGCCACCCGGCCAACATCGTTGCGGCCTAAATCGAGCAGCATCAGGTGTTCGGCGCGCTCTTTCGGGTCAGCCAGCAAGTCTTCGGCCAATTCCCTGTCCTCTTTTTCCGTTTCGCCGCGTTTGCGCGTTCCGGCGATGGGGCGGATGGTCACGATTCCGCCGCGCACGCGCACAAGAATTTCCGGGCTGGAGCCAACCAGCGCAAAATTCTCAAGCTGCAAATGAAACATGAAGGGTGATGGGTTGAGACGGCGAAGCGAGCGATATAGTTCTATCGGCGGCAAATCAAAATTGCTTGAAAACCGTTGCGACAGGACGGCCTGAAATATTTCCCCCTGCCGGATGTAATTGACGGTCTTTGTAACCGCGGCTTTAAATCCATCCGGCGTCATATTGCTTTGGATCATGAGGGGCGTCGAAAGCAGGGTCTCTGCCGTTTTATTTGTGGCGGCGGGACGATCTAGCTTGTCGATGCAATTTTGTATCCGCGTGCTTGCAGCCTCATAGACAGCTTTTGCATCGCCCGATCGTTTATAAACAGGAGTAACAAGGCAGATCATGTTCTTGACGTTATCAAAGATCGCCAGCATCGTCGGGCGGATAAGGATGCTTTCGGGAATGTTTAAATCATCCGGATTGTTGTCCGGGATATTCTCGATCATCCGCACCATGTCATAGCCCAGATAGCCAAACAGCCCCGAGGCCGCCATAGGGGGAAGACCAGAAGGCACATCGTCGATATGGCAGTCGGCAATCGCTTTTCGTAAAGATGCAAGCGATTGCAGTCCAAGTTTTTCCGACTTCCAGATAAAATCCGGCGCAAAGCCGATAACGGAATAACGCCCGAGATTGGCGCCGCCCTCAACCGATTCCAGAAGGAAGGAATGCGGCGCCGTGCCGTTGTCGCAAAGTTTCAGATAGGCGGAAACTGGCGTTTCCGTATCGGCGGGACTCCACTGCCATACAAGCTGCGTGCGCCCGGCTTTGAAATTATGTTCAAAGGCGGTGAAATCACTCGGCTTCATTGTCCCGGCCGTAGGTCTGTTCCATCAGTCTTTTATTGACGCTGACCCCGTATTTTTCACGCTTGCTTTCAGCATAGGCCGTCAACGCTTCGTTTTTTGTGGCGGCGAGCAGGCTGGCTTTGAAATCCATAAATTCCTTGCTGCTTGTGTCAATTTTTTCGGGCAGGCCGACATGGGTAACCCAGGCAATAGATGTCCCGCCGTCGATGTCGAGAATAAATGGTTCATTCGGTGCTGCCTCAAATATATTAGCCCATGAACGTTCATTCATCGGTGCTTGGGGTTTGCCCTTGCGCGAGATTGTTTTTTGCGACTGAAGGGGTTTTTCGCGCTTTTTGGAAAAATCCTCGGGTGTTATCGCGCCAGCCTTAATTTCATCAAGCGCGGTAACGACCTGTAATTTATTCTCCACGCGAGTTTGATCGGCCATCCAGCGTTTCATCATCTCGCCTTTAACGTCCTCGAACGGCGTATAGGTTTTCGGCTGGATTGAAACGACATGGATTGCCGAAAATCCGCCATCCGTCATTTCGCTCATCGGCGATGTTTCATCTTGTTGCAGGGTAAAGCCGCTTTCAAGAATCAGGGTTTTCTCTTTTTCAAAATCCGCCAGCGCGTTTTTACCGTCTTTTCCTTGTCCGAAGGCATTGATCTGGGGCAGGGGAATGATGTCAATGTCCACTTCCTTTTTAACATCGTCCAGCGTTGCGCCGCCCGCCAACATATCCTCAACCGTTCCGGCCAGTTGGTAAACCTGATCGGTCAGTTTGGTGCTCAGGATTTCCTCGCGGATTTCCTTTTTGACCTCATCGAACGGTTTTGTATGTGGTGGGGTAATTTTTTTGACAACGGCAACCTGCCAGCCTATAGCCGTTTTAACCGGGTCAATGCTCTGCCCCTCTTTTTCAACGGCCAGTGCCGCCTCTTTGAGTTCTTCGGGCATGGATTGGGATTCAAAGGCTTTTTCGCCGATATAATCTGTGTCGCGCTTGGTAACGTCTTTAACGGCCTGCTTCAGGCTCATGCCGCTTTTTACTTTTTCGGCGACGGCGTTGGCGTCCTCTTCCTTGCTGAACAGGGCTTGATCCAGAGTCCTTTGTTCTTTTTCGGTATAAAGATCAATGCTGTTCTCATAGGCATCCTTGATTTCCTGATCGTCCAGCGCGATGGATTGTTTCAACTTGTTGGTATTCAGGCGCACAAGCTTTAAAACCCTCATCTCGGGGTGGACATAGATAATTTCCTTTTGGGATTCGTAGAGCGTCTTGAGTTGTTCGTCCGTTGGCTCCAGCGAAGGCTTTACCTCGCTTTCCGGAAAGGCAACATAGGCAATATCCCGTGTTTCGGTTTCAAACATATAAAGGTCACGCGCCAGTGAATCTGAAATCTCGCTAAATCCGCCCTGAAGGGTCGCAGAGAGGAGGTTCATCGATGTCTCCCGCGCCATCGCCCCGATCAATTCTGCCTCGCTCAAGCCCTGAGAGGTCAAGACTTGCTGGAGAACAGATTTCGGGTCTTCGCCTGGCTTGACCATGGGGGCGAGAAGCTTACTCAGTTGCTTGGCCACGCGCTTTCTATCAACCATGATTCCCATATCGTCCGCCGCTTCGCTCATCAGGCGCGTGCGGATTTCGGAGCCGAGGATTTGTTCGACAAACCCGGCTTGATACGCATCTTGCGCGGAAATCCCGAGTTGGCTCAAGGCGCGTTGTAAATTCCGATCAAAGGAGGGAAGGGAGATTTTTTCGCTGCCGATTTTGGCGACATCGTTGCTGCCCGCGCCGCCGCTACGGAAAAACCCGCCGACATCCATCATCACCATGCCGCCGACGGCAAAGATAAGAAATCCGAAAATAATGAACTTCATTATTCCGCCGGCCGCGCCTTTGCGTAGAGCATTCATAACCATGTTTAAAAACCTTCATTTTTGTGCGATTGCACTATAAGATGCGCGGCATAGCAGGGCAACTCCTTTAAAGGGATTTACCAGATGAAAAAATTGATTGCCGGAAACTGGAAGATGAACGGAACAATCACGGCGACGGGGGGGCTGGTACAGGCCATCGCCGCCGGGGTTCTGGGCGATTCTGTTTTATCGACAAAATGCGATGTTCTGGTCTGTCCTTCTTTTGTTCATCTGTCCGCCGCCCGCGCTGCCCTTGGCTCCACCCTCATGCTGGGCGCGCAGGATTGCTCGGCGCAGGAGGGCGGGGCGTTTACGGGTGATATATCCGCCGCCATGCTGAAGGATGCCGGGTGCAGTTATGTGATCCTCGGTCATTCCGAACGCCGCCAGTATCAAGCCGAAACCAACGGCCTCGTCGCCCGCAAGGCGGTACAGGCGCACGCCCAAGGGCTGATAACCATCATCTGCGTTGGTGAAAGCGCACTAGAGCGCGAGCAAGGCAGCGCCGAGGATGTCGTCGCAAGGCAAATCGAGGGATCATTACCCGCGTCGACCGATTCCCGTAATACCGTCATCGCCTATGAACCCGTCTGGGCCATCGGCACGGGCAAAACTGCAACCCCGGCGGATGCCGGGGCGATGCACGCTTTCATAAGAAACAGGTTAAAAGAACGCCTGAAAGACCCTGAAAACATGCGTATTTTATATGGCGGATCCATGAAGCCCGATAACGCCGCCGAACTCCTCGCCACCCCCAATGTCGATGGCGGCTTGATCGGCGGGGCAAGCCTTGATCCCGCTCAATTTCTGGCTATTGCGAAAGCGGCATAAATTTGACATATTTAAAAAAGCTTGATACGATTTACCCTAGCCGTGAATAAATTTTGGTAGGGAAGCTATGAAAGCAGGATTGAATATAAATAGTGCCTTCGATAATGAAGTAAAACGCAAAAAAGCTGAGCTAACTAACCCTGATGGAAGAGAATTTCTCGTGCGCTTTTCAAAAGCACTCGCAAATGGGGGTGTGACACGTGGGTATAACGATCTGCAAATAGACAATAATCATATTGGCCATAATCATAATGTCGCCCACTTTGTTACAGAAGGTTCAGCGAATGGGGCAACCTCATTTTTTATAAATGTACAAGAGGGGCTTTACACTATTTTTCATAGTCCATACGAAGGTGGTCGCCAGACAATGACACAAAAAGACATAGAGAGTGTCACAGGAGCAACCAACAGCCATAACCAGTTTATGGATGTTTTGGGATATATCTGTGCACGTCACTATTTGAGCGGACCTGATGATCTAAAACGCCAAAAACTGGAACAGATCATAAATCGTTTTAAAATCGATTCCGAACCTGAAGTGAGTCCAGAATCTACCCC
>JBASFN010000018.1:0-2885 GCA_049653045.1 Alphaproteobacteria bacterium | reverse complement strand
ACAACCGAGAGGAGCATATAAGATGCCAATCTATGAAACCGTGTTCATCGCACGGCAAGACTTGACTGAAGCGCAGGTTAAAGACCTGACCGACAAATTCTCCAAGATTATCACCGACATGGGCGGTAAAATCCTGAAGACCGAGAACTGGGGTCTGCGGACACTGGCCTACCGGATCAAAAAAGCCCGTAAGGCTCACTATGTTCTGATCGAAACGGACGCTTCCGGGCCTGCCGTTATCGAACTCGAGCGTAACTTGCGCCTGAACGAGGACGTGATGCGTAGCTTGACGACACGCCGAAAGGCTCCGTCCACGGCGCAATCCGCTATCCTCGATAAAGAAAAACGCTACGATGACGCTGAAAAGGAGGCCGCATAACATGAGCGCCGAATCCACAAACGTAAAAAGACCCTTCTTCCGTCGGAAGAAAAGCTGCCCCTTCACTGGCCCGAATGCGCCGGAGATCGACTGGAAAGACCTGCGGACTCTGCAGCGTTATATTTCCGAGCGTGGCAAGGTTATCCCGAGCCGCATCACGGCAGTATCCCAAAAGAAACAGCGCCAGTTGACCAAGGCTATTAAACAGGCGCGCTTTATGGCGATCCTCCCGTATGTTCGCACCGAAAGCGAAGGCGGCGGACGCCCACCCTTTAGCAAGGGTCCAAGGGAATTTGGTTCAAGAGACTCTGCCGGCCCGCGTGAATATGGTTCCCGTGACCGTAGCCCGCGCAGCGGCGAATAGACTGGAAGGAATGAAATCATGGCTACTCAAGTAATTTTGCTGGAGCGCGTTGAAAGCTTGGGACAGATGGGCGATGTTGTCGCTGTTCGTCCCGGTTATGCGCGTAACTACCTGCTGCCGCAGAAAAAAGCCCTGCGCGCCAGCAAGGAAAACATCGCATATTTCGAAGCGCAGAAAAAAGTTCTCGCCGCCGAAAACGACAAACGCCGCGCCGAAGCTGAAAAGCAGGCGAAGAAACTGGAAGGGACGAAAGCCCCTCTCATTCGTCAGGCCTCCGAAAGCGGTCAGCTTTACGGATCGGTTACATCCCGCGACATCGCGGAACAGGTAACGGCCGCATCCGGCGTAAAGGTCGAGCGTTCGATGGTTCAGATGAACCAGAACTTCAAATCGGTTGGTCTGTTTTCCGTTGATCTGATGCTCCACCCCGAGGTGAAAGTATCCGTTACGGTCAACATCGCCCGTAGCCCGGAAGAAGCTGAAATCCAGGCGCGTACCGGTCAAGCTCTGATAGCCGATGATCGTCAGGCTCGCCCTGCGGTTGTGGCTGAAGAAGAGGCTCTCGCTGGCGTTCTGGAAGAGGACGCTCTCGAAGCCACCCGTGCCCGCGAAGCGGCTGAACAGGCTGAAGCTTCGGAAGAGGCGCAGGAATCTGCTGCTAAATCCAAGGCTCGCGCTGAGAAGAAAAAATCACGCAAGGCCGACGAACCGGAAGAAGCGGACGCTGAATAAGTAATTTCAAAAACGACGGCCATCGCGGATATAAAACGCGGTGGCCGTTTTTTTATGGCTGCCTTCGAAAATGTCCCCCAATCCATCCCCGTAATTCACATTTTATATTAAAACAAAGCTGGCGGCGGCGTTTCAGACCCTGCTAGACTCTGAGCCATGATTCAATATTCTGCCCTTAAAAAAGCGCCCGTAGAAAACGCAGGTCAAACGCCTTCTTATCGTATACTCCCGCACAACGAGGCGGCGGAGCAGGGGTTGCTGGGCGCGCTCCTTGTCGATAACCGCGCCTATGAAAAGGTCGGGGATTTTCTCCGTTCCGTGCATTTTTTCCTGCCCGCGCATCAAAGAATTTTCGAGGCGATTGTAAAAATGATTGATCGGGGGCAGACAGCCTCGCCGGTAACGCTCAAAAATTATTTTGAAAAAGACGATGATTTAAAAGACGTGGGCGGATCGGAATATCTTGCCGACCTCGCCGCCAGTGTCGTCAGTGTCATCAACGCGCACGAATACGCCCGCTCGATTTACGATCTTCACCTGCGGCGCGAGTTGATCTCGCTCGGCGAGGAAGTGGTCAATGTCGCCTATGAACACGACATCGACATGGCCGCCACCGATACTATTGAAATGGCCGAAGCCCGCCTGTTCCAACTCGCCGAAAGCGGAGAGGTCAAGGGCAGTTTCACCACGCTTCGCACCTCCGTCATGGTCGCCATCGAACACGCAGAAAAGGCGTTTAAATCCGAGGGGCGCGTGACGGGCGTAACAACCGGCCTGATCGACATGGATAAAAAACTCGGCGGCCTGCAAAATTCCGATCTTTTGATTCTCGCCGGACGTCCATCGATGGGAAAAACCGCACTCGCCACCAACATGGCATTCGCCGCCGCGAACCGATATGCCGAAACCGGCGGCACGGAAGGCGCGATTGTCGGATTTTTCAGCCTTGAAATGTCCGCCGACCAGCTCGCCACCCGTATTCTCGCCGACCAGTCGAACATCTCGGGCGATGCGATCCGCAAGGGAAATATCAAACAGGACGATTTCCGCGCCTTCGCCGAAGCCTCACAAAAACTCAGCCAGATACCGCTTTATATCGACGACACGCCATCGCTCTCCATCAGTGCCGTCCGCACGCGCGCCCGCCGCTTGAAACGCCAGCATGGCCTTGGGTTGCTCGTGATTGACTACTTGCAGTTGCTGCGCGGCACGGGATCGAAACAGGGAACCGACAACCGCGTCATGGAAATTTCCGAGATTACACGCGGCCTTAAGGCCATCGCCAAGGAATTGCAAATTCCGGTGCTGGCCTTGTCACAGCTCTCGCGTCAGGTCGAACAGAGGGAAGATAAACGCCCGCAACTTTCCGACCTCCGAGAGTCCGGCTCCATCGAGCAAGACTCCGACGTG
>JBASFN010000017.1:0-7231 GCA_049653045.1 Alphaproteobacteria bacterium | reverse complement strand
CCTTGTAGCCGATGTCTGGGTGTTCGTGCGTGAGGTCGATCGCCAGCGCCCCTTCCTCGTCGGCATAGACGATAAACCAGAGGCCGGGTTCGGCGGCCGCGTCGTGACAGGCGAGTAAATTCCCGGCCTCAAGGGTCATAGGTTGGTTTTCCTTGGGTCGAACGCATCGCGCACCGCTTCGCCGATGAAGGTGAGTAATGTCAGCATTGAGGCCAGCGAAACAAAGGCGGCGATGCCGAGCCACGGGGCTTGCAGGTTATTTTTGCCTTGTGAGAGCAATTCGCCGAGAGAGGGTGAACCGGGGGGCAGGCCTAACCCTAGGAAATCGAGGGAGGTGAGGGCGGTGATCGAGCCTGTCAAGATGAACGGCATGAAGCTTAAGGTTGCCACCATCGCGTTGGGCAGGACATGCCGCCACATGATGACTGGGTTGGAGACGCCGAGTGCGTTGGCGGCGCGCACATAATCGAAATTCCGCGCTCGCAGGAATTCGGCGCGGACGACATCCACCAGGCTGACCCACGAAAACAGCATGAGGATGGCGAGCAATGTCCAGAATCCCGGCACGAACATCGCGGAAAAAATGATGAGGATGTAGAGGGAGGGCATTGATGACCAGATTTCGATGATGCGCTGCATGACGAGGTCAAGCGTGCCGCCGTAATAGCCCTGCACCGCGCCGGCCGCCACGCCGATGATGGAGCTGAATAGCGCGAGGGCAAGGCCGAACAGCACGGAAATCCGGAAACCGTAAATCACCCGCGCCGCCACGTCGCGGCCTTGATCGTCGGTGCCGAAGATATTGTCCCGCGTGGGCGGGGAGGGGGCTGGCTGGGTCAGTTCGTAATTGATGGTGTCGTAGGAAAAGCGGATGGGCGGCCAGATCATCCAGCCCTTTTTATTGATGATGTCTTTGAGGTAGGGATCGCGGTATTGCGCCTCGGTCTCGAAATCCCCGCCGAAGGTGGTTTCGGGGTAGTTTTTGAAAACAGGGGTGTAATACGCGCCGTCATATTGGATGAGGAGGGGTTTGTCGTTGGCGATGAAATCGGCGGACAGGGCGACGAAGAACAGCGCGAGGAACAGCCACAGGCTGTAAAAGCCGCGCTTGTTGGCGCGGAACTGAGCGAGGCGGCGTTTGGTTAAGGGCGAAAGGGTCATGTTTCTCTACTTTTTGTCATTGCGAGCGCAGCGAAGCAATCCAGCCCTGTGCTTGCGGCCTCTGGATTGCTTCGCTGCGCTCGCAATGACGAGTGTGTTTTTTGTAATGACGATTTAGCCGATAATTTCATAGTATAAATCTTTCCAGTCTGGATTCTGCTTTTCTATCAAGTCCAGTTTTTTGGCTCTTGACCCGCCTTTTATCTGTTTCTCCCGCAGGATAGCAGATTCCATGGTGGCGTGTAATTCGTAAAAAACGAGGGTTTTACAGTCGTGTTTTTTGGAAAATCCGTCAATGACGCCCTCTTTATGCTGATATGCCCTTTTGATTAAATTGGAGGTAACGCCCGTGTATAAACTGCCGTTTCTTTTGTTGGTTGTGATGTAAACGGTGGGTTGTTTCATAGTTCTGGATTGCTTCGCTGCGTTCGCAATGACGATTAAACCGCTCTCGCTTCAAAATCTATCCTCGGATCGACGAGGACGTAAACCACATCCCTTACCAGAGTCATCACGAGGCCAATCAGGGCGAACATATAAAGTGTTCCTAGAACCACCGGGTAATCGCGGTTGATGATGCTCTCATACCCGAGCAAGCCCAACCCATCGAGCGAGAAAATTACCTCGATCAGCATCGCGCCGGTAAAGAAAATATGCACGAACGCCGCCGGAAACCCGGCAATGACGATCAGCATCGCGTTGCGGAAGACATGGCCGTAGAGGACTTGTTTTTCGGACAGACCCTTGGCACGGGCGGTTAAGACATATTGTTTGTTAATCTCATCCAGAAATGAATTTTTGGTGAGTAATGTCAGGCTCGCAAAGCCGTGAATGACCATAGCAAGAATGGGCAGCGTCATGTGCCATGCGTAATCGAGGGCGAGCTGGAAATAGGTCATATCCTCCCAGTTTTCCGAGACAAGGCCGCGCAGGGGAAACCAGTCGAAATACCGTCCCCCAGCAAACAGTACGATGAGCAAAATGGCAAACATAAAGGCCGGAATCGCATAGCCGAAAAAGATGGCGGCGGATGTCCAGAAATCGAACGCCGTGCCGTCCCGCACCGCCTTTTTAATGCCAAGCGGAATTGATACGAGATAGATAATCAAGGTTGACCATAGGCCGAGCGAAATCGACACCGGCATTTTCTCGATCACGAGGCTGAGGACGTCTATATTGCGATAATAGCTCTGACCTAGATCGAACCGGGCATAGTTTTTCAGCATGATCCAGAATCGCTCATGCGCGGGCTTGTCGAACCCGTACATTTTTTCCAGTTCTTTAACGAATTCGGGGTCGAGACCTTGTGCACCGCGATATTTGCTGTCCTGCCCGATGGCGCCCTGCATGGCCGCATCGCCCCCGCCGCCGGTAAAGCGCGAGGTCGCATCCGCACCGTGCCCCTGTAACTGCGCGATCATGCGCTCCACCGGCCCGCCGGGCACGAACTGGATGATAACGAAGCTGACAAGCAAAATGCCGAACAAAGTCGGCAGCATCAGGAGAAGGCGTTTAAAGATGTATGAGGCCATGGGGGATATTATCCCATCCCGGCCTATCGTGAAAGGGACGGGACATCAAACTCCCCCCGTCCGATGTGAATAACATTGATAGCAGCAAGCCTTTGCAGGGTATCATGAATCGAGTTTCTGGAAAATTCAACTGATAGGTCGGACAACTTCCCGGCACTATCGACGTTCCCGGAAACGGTGGCCTGTGCCTTATCAAGTGAGCGAAAAGATTTTTTGTTCGCGGGCTCGTCGTTTCGCGTTGGGGAAGAGGAGCTTTCAAATTTTTCAAGAAGTTCGATCCATAATGATGTTGCGCCGGGTGTATCCGGAGGAATGATCTTTGTTATGGTTTTTTTGCCCCACGCTGTCATTTGCGCGGCAGAAGAAAAGGAAAATTGTAAGGGGTCGGCATTTTTCACGCCTTGAATTACGCCCTCATTATCCATGTCCAAAAAGGCCAGGAGGCGCGTGGGAATAACGGTAAAATGAGGGGTGTTGCTTTTCCATCCCTTGAAGCTTTTTTCACGGACAAAATTCATAAATCTTTGTCCGGCAAGCACGGATTGATAGTCCATTTTAACGGTACCAAAATCGACGGCCGTGACGGGTTGTATAAAATCCGTCCCTTTTTTAGAAAAGAAACGCTCCTTTAGTTCTGCCCCGATATCTATAGGTACAGCCGCAAGGCCTTCGGCGCCGATCTGGTGAATGATAACGGGTTTTCTTTCGTGGCATAGCCTTGCGATTTCCGCCGTATCCCGAAAAAAGACAATGGCGGGAACGGGGGGCACTGTGTTTTCTGATGCCTGTTCTGGGACGGAATTTTGTGTGGCGATTGTTTCTTTCGGTTTGGCGTGCGCTGCATCCCTTATTTTTTTATAAAGGGGAGGGCTGACGAGAGCCAGCAGGCGATTTTCTTCCTTGTGTCCGCCCAGCAGGAGAATCGCCGCAGAATTTCCTTGTGTCAGGATATGATTTTTATCTTTGAAATGTGCATAGGACTCTCGGACACCCATCAGTGAAATCTTGGTGTCGTGTGCGGTTTCCGTGTGTTGTTCCAGATAATCCGCGAGCAGGGCGGCAGGCAGGACATGCCCCACTGTTTCGCCCTTGATGGTGAAATTGGGAGGTTTGAAATCGGAAAGACCCGCCAGTTCATAAACGGCAGGCATGGCAGCCATTAGGTCGCTGCGGTTGATAGAGTTCTCAGGGACGGCATTGCGCTCCCTTTTTTCTGATCCTGAACTTGTCCGGCGACGTGTCATTTCCCTGTCCTTGGGAAACTTATTACCATAAAATAATTAAATTATGCAAATATAATCTATGGCTTGATATTCCACTCGTGGATGACCCATTCGTCGCCGATATGTTTTAGAATGGCAATCGCGCCGGTCGAGAGTTTGATCGCGTTGTTCTTTTTGAATTCCATGACATTGGGCGCAAGATGGATGGCAAAGCGGGCGATGCCGTTGGATGTTACAACCATGACGGTTTCGTTGTCCTCGTGCTGGCGGATATGGTCGGCGAAATCCAGCCAGTTTTTGATGATGGCATCGGTATCGACGTTCCAGTCGGGCGGGACGATGCATTTTTGATCCCAGTCCTTGATCGCCTGCGCCCCGATCCGCAAGGTGACCTCGGCGGCCGTTTTATTTTCATCCGGGCCGTAATCAATCTCGTTGAAAATATCGAGCGTATAAACGGGGTTGGACACGCCTGATTCCGCGATGGCGATTTGGGCGGTTTCTTGCGTTCGTTGAAGTTCCGACGCATAGACCACATCGGGGATCAGGCGGTTGTTTTTAAGATAGCGACCGATTGCCCGCGCCTGTTCGCGTCCTGAATCGACGAGGGGAATATCCGTGCGTGCGCCCACGCGGCGCGGCGTGTCTCCGGCCTCGAATGTGTTCCCGTGTCTGGCGATAATCAGGGTCGTCATGAGATAGTTTTTTCCAGTCTTTCTAAATCTTCTGGCGAGTCGATTCCGCCGTGGACGGGTTTATCCCATCGGAGCGTCTTGATCGTAATGCCGTTTTCCAGGAGCCGCAACTGTTCCAGCCCCTCTAGTTTTTCATAGTTACTCTGGGACAGGGAGCAGAATTTCTCCAGTATATCCAGGCGAAAGCCGTAGAGGCCGATATGCTGGTACACCGGCGAGTGGGGCATGGCGCGGTCTTCGTAGCGGAGCGCGGGAATAATCGTTTTTGAAAACCACAGGGCGCGTCCGTTTTTATCAATGGTGGCGGTTGTGCCGGAAAAGGGCGTGGTTTTTTTTGTCTCGCGCAAGTGATCGAGTGCTTCCCATGATAATTTATGAACGGGGGTGATGACCTGAATCCCCTTGTCTTTTTCAAAGCTGGCGATCATCTGCGCGATCAAGTCCGGTGGGGTGAAAGGTGCATCGCCTTGAAGGTTGACGACAAAGCTGAAACTCTCGCCTGATTTTTTAACCGCCTCCAGAACGCGGTCTGACCCGGTCGCGCAGGCTTCGGAGGTGAGGATGCATTTCACGCCGAGTTCCTTGGCGTGCGCCTCAATGCGCGGGTCTTCGGTGGTGACGAAAACGGATGTGTCTTTGACCTGCGCGGCGGCCTTTTGCGCGGCCTCCACGACAAGGGACAGCATCGTGCGTCCCTTAATCGTGGCGAGCGGCTTGCCGGGGAAGCGCGTGGAGCCGTAACGGGCGGGGATGACGATGGCGGTTTTCATTTTACTTCACCCACCATGTATCAATATAGCCAAGTGCGTAGGGGGCTTGTGTTTCCGGCTGGCCGAATTTATCCCAATAGGCGATGCGCCATGCGGAAATATACCAGTTGGGGATGACGTAGTGGCCGGAGAGCAGGACGTAGTCCAATGCCTGCGCCCGTGCCACTAGTTCCTCTCGTGTTGGCGCGGCGATCATCATTTCCACCAGTGCGTCAATGGCCGGGTTTTTAAGGCCGATCAGGTTGCGCGATCCCGGCGTGTCGGCGCGGGTTGACGCCCAGAGTTCGCGCTGTTCGTTGCCGGGATTGAGCGACTGGCCGAATGTGCTGACCGTCATGTCGAAGTCGAAATTCATCACGCGGTTTGTGTATTGCGTATCGTCCACGACGCGGAATGTCGCCTTCACCCCCATTTTCTTGAGGTTCTGGATAAAGGGCATGATCCAGCGTTCAAATGCCGCATTGCCGCCATTGGTCAGGAATTCAAACTCTAGTGCCTTGCCGGTTTTGGGGTGAACGCGCAAACCGCCGGGGCCGATTTTATAGCCCGCGCTATCGAGGATTTTCATCGCGGTTTTCAGGTTGTCGCGGTTGTTGCCCGAGCCATCGGTTTTGGGCGGCTGGTAACGTGTGGTGAAAATATCGGCGGGGAGTTTATCCTTGAACTGTTCAAGGATTTCCTTCACGCGTCCCTCGGGCGGGTGATCTGGCGCGGCCATTTCGGAATTGGCGAAGTAGCTGTTGCTGCGGGTGTAGGCACTATAGGCGAATTGCTTGTTGCCCCAGTCGAAATCAAAGGCGTAGTCGAGGGCTTGGCGCACGGCCTTGTCCTGAAACACCGGGCGGCGGGTGTTGTAAACAAAACCTTGCATCCCTTGCGGCAGGGCGTTTTTGACTTCTTTCTTGATAACGCGCCCGTCTTTGACGGCCGGGGCGTTATAGGCGGTCGCCCAGAGTTTGGCGGTGTACTCTTGATGGAAATCATAAGTGCCGCCGAACAATGCTTCTAATTGCACATCACGGTCACGGAAATATTCGTATGTGATGCTGTCAAAATTATAGCGGCCTTTATAGGGTGGTAAATTCTCGCCCCACCAGCCCTTGACGCGTTCATACGTGATCGAACGCCCGGCCTCGAATTTGCCGATGCGGTAGGGGCCGCTTCCCGGTGGCGGTTCCAGCGTTGTGGCGGTGAAATCTTTTTTCTCCCAGTAATGTTTGGGGAGGACGGGAACTTGTCCGACGATGAGGGGGAGTTCCAGATTATTCGCGCCCTTGAAGGTGAATTTCACGCGTTTGTCCGACAGGGCTTCAACTTTGATAATATCGGCATAGTAGCCTTTGTAAAAAGGCTGGCCGTCTTTCATCAAGGTTTCAAATGACCATTTTACGTCCTCGGCGGTGACGGGCTTTCCGTCCTCCCATTGGGCTTGCGGGCGTAAGGTATAGATGATCCAGCTTCTGTCCTCGGGCACTTCTATGGATTCGGCAAGACCCGCATAGGCGGTAAAGGCTTCGTCGGTGCTCTGTTCGGTGAGGCTGGCATAGATAAGACCGATTCCCTCGACCGAAACGCCCTTGACCGTATAGGGGTTCAATGTATCGAACGTGCCCATCCCGGCCAGCTTCAATGCCCCGCCCTTGGGGGCATCGGGGTTGGTGTAGTCGAAATGGGTGAAATTTGCGCCGTATTTGGGCGCGCCGTGCATGGCGAGGGCGTGAATGGGCGTAGGTGCGGTTTCCCCTGCCCATGCGGGGAGGGAGAGGAGGAGGAGGAGGAGGGTCAGGGTTAAAATCAGGTTTTTCATGGTTTTGATGTCCTTTGTCACCTGCATCTTCTAAGTCTTATCC
>JBASFN010000016.1:0-15394 GCA_049653045.1 Alphaproteobacteria bacterium | reverse complement strand
CTCCCGTAGGAGTCTGGGCCGTGTCTCAGTCCCAGTGTGGCTGATCATCCTCTCAGACCAGCTACTGATCGTCGCCTTGGTGAGCCATTACCTCACCAACTAGCTAATCAGACGCGGGCTAATCCTTGACCGATAAATCTTTGGACCGGAGTCATTATGCGGTATTAGCATCAGTTTCCCGATGTTGTCCCGCAGTCAAGGGCATAGTCCCACGCGTTACGCACCCGTGCGCCACTCCCTATTGCTAGGGCGTTCGACTTGCATGTGTTAGGCCTGCCGCCAGCGTTCGTTCTGAGCCAGGATCAAACTCTCATGTTTTGATCCATCAAACTCTAGAATTGAATCTAGATATCTGAAGTATAGTTATCTTCAGAGACCTGCTTGCATATTTTAAGATCGTGACCGAAATCACGATCTTTGCGTTTTATTATTACGACCCTTGCGGATCGTAACAAATGCGTCAGAGACGCGCATATAACAAACAGGTATCTTGTTATGCACTCAATGCGTTCACAAGTCACTGCTGCCTGCGCATCTCTTCTTCCCTATAAACGATGTCTAAGAACCGCTCAGTCTTCACAGCCCGAAGGCCGCAAAAAGAACCGAGAAAGAAGAAGTGTAATCTTCACTCCTTATCACTCGCTTCCGAACTACTCATTCAGTGGATGGCCGCACTATAGACCGATAAACTTCGACCCGTCAAGTGTGGCACGCAAAATTCCTTGAAACGACTAGGAAATCCAGCACCCTCCGCCCGTCCCGGATATGTCCGGTTCACAAGCGTGAGGGGGGTTATACGCATTTGATTCTACCCTGTCAAACATCTTTTTAAACTTTTTTTAAGTTTTTTATCGCGCATACCCCGAATAAGAAAAAAAGACCTGAATCCGCCCCTATGACAGCACCCATATAACGACGATTGAAAGAGACCCCGTTCAGTCCTATTATATTACATGTCCTGCCCATTTTCTTTCCCCGGGGAGTTTAAACCATTTCTGTTTCATCCATCATTATCCACCTGATCGGCGCTGTTTGCCTCCTTCTATGGGGGGCGGGCATGGTCAAAAACGGCTTCAGCCGCGCCTATGGCACGAATCTGCGAAGCGCTATCGCCGCCGGGACGAAAAACCGTTTCCTATCCTTTGCCTCCGGCGCAGCTGTCACGGCCATTCTACAAAGCTCGACGGCGGCCATCCTCATTACCCTGTCTTTCGTGAGTAAAGGCTTTATGACGGTTTCGGCGGCATTAGCCGTGGTCATCGGCGCGGATGTCGCAACAACACTGGTCGCACAAATCCTGACCTTCGACCTGCGCTGGCTATCGCCCGTGATGATTTCCTCGGGCGTTGTTGTTTTCTCACTCTATCAAGAGGGCGGTAGGATCCAGCACATCGCCCGCGTGATGATAGGCATCGGTTTTATGCTGCTGGCCTTAACGATGATCCGTGAAATATCCCAACCCCTAAAAACCTCCGAAGTCCTCCCCCTCATTCTCGCTCCTCTCGAAACTGAGCCAATGCTAGCCGTTTGCTTCGCCGCACTCTTTACATGGATCGTCCACTCCAGCCTCGCCACCGTCATGTTATTTGCGACAATGGCAGGACACAGCGTCATCTCACTTAAACTCGGCATAGCCCTAATACTCGGCGCAAATATAGGCTCGGCAATCATCCCCCTCATCTCCACCTACAAAAATGGAGCCCGCGTCAAACGCATTACCGTCGGCAATCTGGGAATGAAGGTGGTCATCGTCGCGGCATGCATCATCACCATGCCCGCCATTCTTGAACTGCTCCCCCGATACCTTCCCGGCACAGCAGATCGCCAGATCGTCAACTTCCACACCGCCTTCAACGTGGCTCTGGCTCTGGTTTTCATGCCATTTGTAAAACTATACGCGCAAATGCTCCTAAAACTTTTTCCTGAAAATAAAGACGCGCAAGACGACGGCGCTCCCGCCTATCTTGATGCCACCGCCCTCGATACACCGGTCATCGCGCTGGCTGGCGCGGCGCGGGAAACCCTGCGAATGGCGGAAATCGTCGAGCGGATGCTGGAGAAAACCATCGCCGTATTGGAAAAAGGCAATGACGAGCAAATCGCGCAGATTCGCGCCATGGACAACCGCGTCGATCGCCTGAACCACGAAATAAAATTCTACCTCACGCGGGTTTCACAAGAGAGCTTCGACCCAAAAGAAGCCGACCGCTACATCCAGATTCTAACCTTCTCAACCAACCTCGAAAATTGCGGCGACATCATCGATAAAAACCTGATGGAACTGGCCACAAAGAAAATGCGAAAACAGGAAAAATTCTCGGAAAAGGGCTTTGCAGAAATCAAGGAATTCCACGCCAAAGTCCTAAAAAATATGCGAATGGCGCAAAGCATCTTCCTATCCGAAGACCCCGAACTCGCCGCCCGCCTTGTTGAAAACAAACGCAGCGTCCGCGAAGCCGAAATCGAAAGCTCCCGCAGTCACTTCAACCGTCTCCGCAATCGCCTGACCGAAAGCATGGCCACCAGCGACCTCCACCTCGATATCATCCGCGATCTTAGGCGCATCAACAGCTACATAACTTCGGTCGCTTACACCATCATCGACCACCACGAAGCGCACAAGGCCAAGCGCAACGAAAAGCCACCGGAAACAACGCCTCCAGTGACTTGAGCATCTGGGGATAAATCCCTACTTAAACCCGCAACTGGATTCACAGAGAGTCCCGGGTTTCCTATACTCAATACGGTTGTATTCCAATTTGCCTCGCACCCGTTTTTGAAATCCCATGCCCAAGCGCATCTCATTTTTGCTATACATCTGCACCGCCCTAGCATGGACAAACGCATCCTTCGCACAAAGCCCAATCCCTGTTGCCCCGGCTTTCATGGTGAAATATGAACGCCTCGCACAAGTGCGAGACCCGCACGATCTCTACGAAAAAGACATCCCGCGCGAAGAGCACCAACAACGCCAATCCAATCCAACAAACGAAACATCCCCGGCTGAAATAGCGCCACAAAACCCGATCATCCCCATCGAAACACCAACAGAAACATTCTCCGCCCTGGAAACCATTTACTCGGCGCGAACAGAAAGCACCCTCACGCAATTCGGGTACGACCTCTTCGGCGTGCCCGCAAAAGAAACGCAAGATCACCTCGACGCGCTGGCCCGCAACACACCACGCTCGCCCATGGGCGCAGCGCAAGACGACTTCATCCTCCATGCTGGCGACGAACTCAGCGTCATATTCACAGGTCAGCGCACCGATCAAGGCAGCTATAAAATCAACTCCGAAGGCCTGCTCGTCATCCCCGACCTGCCGCCCATACCAGCCGATGGCCGCGCCATCGGTCAGGTACGCCTGTCCATCGAAATGGCCGCACATAACCTGCACAACACAAAGGCCTTCGTCTCACTTTCCTCCGTCCGCCAGATCGATGTCATCGTCGTCGGCCACGTCAAACGCCCCGGCCGCCTGACACTCACGGTATTCCATACGGTTGTCGATGCATTAATGGAGGCTGGCGGCATTGATAAAACCGGATCGCTTCGCCAAATCAAACTGGTGCGCGGCGCAAACAAAAGCATCAATATCGACCTCTACACCCTCCTCATGCGTGGCGGCACGAACATGGATTTACAACTGCGTGATGGCGACCGCATTGTCATCCCGCCCATCGGCCCGACGGTGGCTGTTGCAGGCGAAGTCAAACGCCCCGGCATTTTTGAACTCCTCCCCCACGATGAAAACCTGACCCTCGCCGAAATGCTGGAGCTTAGCGGCGGCGTTCTTGCCCCCGGACGCAATCGTTTTATGAATCTTGAAATCACCCGAAGCGGCCACGAAAAGCTCAGCGAACTCCACGATACAAAACAACCCGTCTTCGGCGAGGGCGCAATCTTAATGGTGGCAAAGGGCACGGAAAAACGCGCTGGCACAATTGAACTGCTCGGCGATACCCGCCGCCCCGGCCTTTACGCGCTTGGTGAAACACCAACACTCTCAAGCCTCCTTTCCTCCTCCGATGTTCTCGGAGCCGATGCCTATCCGTTGATCGGCCTAATCGAACGCCGCAATCCCGACACTCTCGCCCGCAACCTCATCGCCTTCCCCTTGCGTCCGGTCTTAAAAGGCGAGCACGACATGAAACTTGAAGACGGTGATAAAATTCGCATATTTTCGGCCAAAGAAATCCGCACGCTCGACCTAGAAGATGATACGCTGATTTCCTTCCTCAAAGAACGAACATCCTTCATACGCGGCGCGGTTCGCAGCCCCGGCGCATATCCCGTGGCCGACGGCGTAACCCTTGACAGCCTGATCGCAGTCGCGGGCGGATCCACCATCGAGGCCGACACCGATAAAATCGAAGTCACAACCGAAACACAAAAACGCCGCACCGTCACCCTGCCCGAAACGCAATCCATCATCATCCACCCTGGCGATGCCGCCCGCATCAACCAAAAATTCCAACGCGTCGAGGAAAAAAGTGCGCTCATTCTGGGCGAGGTCAAAAACCCCGGCCGTTACGATCTCGCCCCCGGCGATAAAATCTCCGATCTCCTCACCCGCGCAGGCGGCCTCACCGATCAAGCCTACCCTGCTGGCGCAATCTTCAGCCGTGAAACCGAACGCCGTGCCGAAGAATCCCGCTTCAAGGCGCAAGCCCGCGACATGCAACGCGCCATCGCCGCCACGTTGGAACAGGACAAGGACAAAATCAGTGCCGACCAGATCGCGCAAGCGCGCGCGCTCGCCATCGAACTCGAACAGGCCGAGGGCGTAGGCCGCATCACGATCGAGGCCGACCCGTCAATCCTCGAACGCGACCCGGATCTTGATATGCTGCTGGAACCCGGCGACCGCCTGTTCATCCCCAAACGCTCCCTCACCGTGCGCGTCAGCGGCGAAGTCTTCTCCCCCGCCAGCCTGCAATTCCGCAAGGGCAAAGAAGCTGAAACCTACATCCGCGAGGCCGGCGGCACGACCTACAACGCTGACAAGGGCCGCATTTTTGTCATCCACCCCGACGGCAGCGCAAGCCCTCTGGACGGAGGAGCATGGAACCACGACGACGATAATTTCATCCCCCCCGGCTCCACCCTGGTCGTCCCCCGCGATCCCAAACCCTTCAACTTCATCGAGAGCGCGAAAGATATCAGCCAAATCCTGAGCAACCTCGCCATAACCTCACTCTTTATCGACGACGTCCGGGACGGGGATTGATGCTCCCCCTCTTCTCCATCGTCACTGTTACCCGAAACAACTGCCCCGGCCTCGTGGAAACCGCCCGCTCGCTGCAACAACAAACTTGCAGCGATTTTGAATGGATTATTATCGACGGTGCATCAACCGATGGCACATCGGACTATCTCAAAACAACGAACGCCAACTGGATCAGTGAACCCGACACAGGACTCTACGACGCCATGAACAAGGGAATCGCCCGCACAATCGGCGACTACGTCCTGTTCCTGAATGCAGGCGACAAGCTGGCCTTTCCCAACACCCTCGCCCGCCTGCAAAATTTCATCAAGGCCGAGAAAAAACCGCCCGCCCTCATCTACGGCGATTCCCTTGAGGGCGGAGCCTACAAACCCGCCCGCGCCGCCACGCACATCAAATTCGGCATGTTCACCCACCACCAATCCATACTCTATAAAAAATCATCCCTACAAAATGAACCCTATGACACGCGCTATAAAATCGCCGCCGATTACGACCTAACCGCCCGCATAATGCTGCGCTATAAAAACGCGCTCCACTATCCTTTGCCCATTTGCATCTTTGAACAAGGCGGCCTCTCGCAAACCAGCGCACAAAAAGGGCGGCACGAGCAATTCCTCATCCGCCGCCGCTTGAAAATCACAAGACTTCATGAAAACGCCGCTATCTACGCCCTGCAAACGGCCGTCTGGACGGCGCGGCGGTTTGCACCCGGCCTTTACTGGCGCGTGAAATCATCCGGTAATATGCGGCGCGGCTCAGCGCAAACCTGACCCCGCGCACCCCATCCAGAAACCCCATCTTCAAAACATAACAATGTAAAAATGCTGCGAGCGGACGCATCGGCATCCTGCGAAAAACTGACTTTAAAACCCTGCGAACCAGCGAAACTTCTCCCGGCCACGCCCCGCGCTCCATCATCCCAGCCTCCCACACCGCATACCGCTCATGCCGTGCTATCCAGCGCGCATCATACGCGTCGTGAACAAGGAAATTCCGCAAAACACCAATAGACCCTGCCCCCTTCAAAACCGGCTGATAATGCCCCTCCATCTCCCCCATTCCAACCAAGCCCAGATCATCAACCACCGGAAAATAAACCCGCCGACGATCAAGCAAAACCAGCTTATTATTACACAGCCCAAAGCGCAGTAATCGCCCTTCAAACAAATACCGCCCCTTCACAAAATACCCGTCCGCGTTCCAATCCAGCCCCGCAATCTCACGCACCAATTCCGGCGTAACCTGCTCATCCGCATCCACGAAAAACACCCGGTCATGCTTCAAAGATAAGTGATCGAGTGCCCATTGCCGCTTTTTGGGATACAGCCCATTCCACGCGAAATCCTCCACCCGCGCCCCGCAAGACAAAGCAATAGCCTTCGTCCGATCTGCGCTCCCGGAATCCAGAACGACAACTTCATCAAACTCTTGCAGACACGACAAACACCGCGCAATCCGTCGCTCCTCATTTTTCGTGGCGACAATCACGGTCACGGGAATCGTCATTCAGACTCTCCCGTCTCCCTTACCTTTTCCTGACTGGATAATTCGTTATTATTGATCCCCGAGCGCGGATACCATGCTCCACCCCGCGCATCGGTTATATAAAGCCGCCTATCGCGCCCCGCGCCAAACAACCCGTGCAATAAAAACCCGGCGACCGCCCCCGAAAACATCAACACAGGCAAAACAAGCATCGCATCCGGCCAGCGCGGCTTCGGCGATGCCGACGGTGCCTCGACAACCGCCGCAGCATAAGCATGATCGATAGACGACAACATCAACCGCCGCTCCTCGTCCAACAACAACCCCGTCAAAGCGCGTCGATGCTCGGGATTGGCCGCTTTTACGCCCTCTTCCTGCAAATAATAAACCCGGCCTCCCGCCTCGGCGCGAACGCGCTCGCGGATCACATCGTCGGTCACACGGTGCAATCGATGCACAAAATAAACCCCGAACTCAGGGCTAGGATGGTAATAAATAACCCGCCGCAACATCGTCGCCCCCACAGGCTCCAACCGCGCCCGTTTACCGATATATTCGGCCATCTCCTCCGGTGTCCAGTCCTCATTCCTTTCAAAAAACTGAAAATTCTTATCAAGAGAAAGTCCGCGCAATATTTTATCGTCCTGCAACAACCGCTCTGCGACCGTTGGCCCCGCCATCATAGCCTCAAACCTTACAAAATCGGGTGCATTCTCGGGCCCACCGCCCGAAAGCCCTCTGGGAACCATCGAAAAAGGCGGGAGTACGGCCGAAACATCCCCCACCATAGGGGATGCGGGCGCAACAATCATGGAAATCCTGTAATAGGGAACGGCGAAATAAACAAAGGCCAGAGCCAAAACCGCACCTGTGAAAATCCCGGCAGTAATCCAAGCCCCTGCCAGCACAATATCATCCCTGACATCGGCCAGATCGCGCTCGCGCCCGGTCATAAATCAACCTCGCTCTTTTGCGGCTCCAGAACGCCTGCAGCGCGTTCAATCCATGCCTTGATAGACTCAGAAGGCGTAAAGATCTGTCCCGCCGCCGCTGCGCCGCTATGCGCAGCAAACCATTCTTCACCGTTCATCCTATAGTCCAGGATTTTCCCAGCCAGTGCCGCCGCATCCCCTTGCGCAATAACAGACCCAGCACGAAAATCATTGATAACTGTCGCAGTCTCCGAATCCACCGGCCCGACGAAAATACAAGGCCGCCCCACAGCCAACGCCGCATACAACTTGCTCGGAACCAAAAGCCCCAACGCATCATCACGCATTGAAATCAAATGAACATCGCCACTTTCCATGATGTGCTTCAACTTACTTTGCGGCTGATAAGGCAACAACCGGATATTATGAAGACCTCGCCTTCCGCGCTCCCGCGCTATTTCATCAAAACGCGGCCCCTCACCGACAAAAACAAATTCGATTTCCGGATGATCTTTTTCAAGAATCCGCGCAGCATTTAAAATCGTGGACAGAGGATGCGCCCGCCCCAAATTACCTGCATAAAGAACGCGAAATTTCGGGGACTCATCGCGGATTTGTTCATGCGCCGCTTTAGCCCCACTCACCGAGATATGAGCATAGGGCAGCGCGGGTTGCGGCGCACCGGAAATCCCATTAAATCCATCGGCTCCCGGCGGCTTGACCAACTCAAAATCAGGCCAATTTGGAACCACGGAAATTCGCCGCGCATCAAGCCCACCATAGGTCAAGTGACGCGCCATACACCGCCCGATTACAACAACCCTGTCACAATCGCGCATAGCACGCCGCGTTATTTTTTTCATCATCTCCATCAGGAAATCGGGAAACCGAAAACCAACCGATGGAAAAACATCTGGATATAAATCATGGCACCAGTGAATATGACGGCTCTTTTTAGATTTGCTCAATATCCGCCCGAGGAGAATAAGCAACGGCGGATCGGTCATCGTGACGATCAAATCCGTGCGGGGGAAACGCCGCGCCACAAAAAACAACCTGATCCAAACGGACAGATAAGAAAAAATACCGCGTGGCCTCTCAGCTCCCTTAACGCGAATAACACGAACCCCCCCGTCCCGTTCTTTCAAGGGACGCCGACCTGTCGTAATAACGGTCACCTCCCACCCCTCACGCGCAAAGGCACGGGCGAGGTCACGCAATAGCCGCCCGGTCGCTCCGGACACCGGGGGATAAACACGATTAATAAACAAAACAGACGGCTTGGTCATGGACATTCAAGGATATTATTTGAAACCGAGACGATTATACAGATGTGAATACAATACCCTGCGCTGCAAGGCAACTTTTAGAGACGGCGCAGAAACCGCAACAAGAACAAGAATCAGCCCGAAATCGAGCGACTTATAGCTTGCATAAAGAAAAACATCGATCAAGAAAGGTGCGGCCAGCGCTAGAAACAGCGCAACATCCCGCCGAAAAACATCCACCAGCATCACGGTCAGCCCCACAAGATAACAAAGTGTCAACCCAAACCCGAAAATCCCGGTCTTAAGGATCATCGCACTCAAAAGACTATGTGTATAATTCACCCGAATTCCCGCCACCGCCGGGGATTCAAACATTCCGCCCCATCCTGATCCAAACAACACCGTCATCGGCGAACCGGCAATCTCCCCCCAAACCGCAGCAATCTCCTCAAAACGGCTATTAAAACCCACATCGCCCGTTTTTTGAACCATCAACTCCATGAACTGGCCAATCACAGGAAAAAAAGACAACACCACCAAAAACAGGAGAGAAATCAAAAACATCCCCCGAGCGGGAGATCGCACAACCCCAACAGCAAGAAAAATAACCATCGCCAACAAAAACGCCCCAAAGCTTGCGCGCTGCAATGAAAAAACCACGGCGGCCAGAGGCACTAGTGCCAGAAAAAAACATCCAGAAAAAAGAAAAAGGGAACGAGGTGAAAATTTTTCTATAAAATTTTGCACACCGAAACCCACCAGCAATATCCCGGCAAACAACACGCTCGGAGCATTGGCAAAATAATACAATTCACCCACATAAGAACCCTGCCACCATCCGATAACCTCCGGCACGGCGCGAAAGGAAAAAGCCAAACCCAAAACAATCAAAACCAATAAAAACAAATGAACAGCATCCGGCCTGCGGTCAAAAATATCATGGAGGAAAAGGGGCAAAACAAAAAACAAAAACGGTGTCATATCCCGGATGATATGAACGCCGTCTTGTCCATTCAAAATTCCAAGGGGAAGGGAAATACACAAACCATAAATCAGCAAAGCCCGTCCGGCACTCTTCCACATAAAACGCGGTGAAGCGGGCTTCAAAACATTATAAACACCAGGAACACCAACAGCCAAACACAGAAAAATAGCAATGAGGGCCTCACCCCATCCCGGCGCATTCGGCGTTGGCGACCCAAAGAGCGCATAAACACCTACCGCGCCGACAAGACAGCAGAAACGAAAATCCGCCCCCGCCATCCTCGCAAGATGAAAAGAATCCCTAGTAATTTTTGAAAACCTTGTTTGGCTTATCGAGCGTGGTTTTGTTGAAAATATTGACCACGGGCTTCGCTGGCTCCTCAGCTTCCTCCAAGGGCACATCCTCCTGCGGCAACGATTCCTTAGGCGCGTTCGCCAACTGTTGCGCTCCTTCTTTCTGCATCTTCGCAATATCAGCTTCAAGCTTCTTGCGCGCTTCGGCAACGCGTGCGTCCGCTGCCGATTTCAGCTTCGCCATTTCTTCCTCTTCCCACGGACGACTCGCATGCGCCAGCTTCAAAATTTCCTCCCGGCCTTTAGGGGCATAGGAAGAGAGCATCATCGCCGGCGTCACACCCTCAAGCTTCTTTCCATTGATAAGCACGTCCTGATTTTCGGCATAGGGCTGGTTGAACAATGTATCCATCACCGATTTCTTGGCCTTATTCCCACCATTGCTCGGCGCAACAAAAACACCCGAAGGCTTATCCGCCGCCGTTTCCTTAGCCTTCCCGCCAAACGGCCAGATCGCCGCCCCTGCTTCCGGTGCAGCCACCAACAGAATCATCGCAAAAAGTAAAATGGCTCGAATCATCAAAATCTCGCTTTCAACCATTATATCACAGAACCAGCATCAATTAAAACCAAGCACAATCAATATGTTACCGCCATTAAGACATTCTTAACCATTCTGAGGCACTATAACTATAATTTCCGTAAACAATAAACCGGGCATTAACCGGTTCAGGACAAACGGAACGGTAAAAAAAGAACAATAGGATGGTGTGACTATGAAAGTGAACGTAAAACAGTTTTTAGCAGAAGCCGGCATCACCGAGGCATTTTACCCCGGAAAAAGACTGGTTCACTCCTGCAGGCAGGAAGGGCAATTCAAAAGCCATTCGGTTATCCTCGACTGGCGCAACCCCGACAAAATCCGCATTGAACTGCGTGCCGGGCTAACGGGCAAGGAATTGACGATCAAGGAATTGAAAAACTATCCCGTGAGCTTCCAAACCCCCACCTATGTTGACATCGAAATCGTCAACGACAACAAGGATAAAGAAGACGAAGAGGGCAAATCCACCTCCGGCTCCGGCGGTGGCACGAGCAAAGGCCCGAAAAAATCACTATCCGATTTCAAATCGCTAGCCTCCGACGCCTTCGGCAGCGTCCGCGAGGGCAAGGTTCCCGAGCTTGGTAAAATTGTTGAAATGATGGTGATGGGCACGAAAATCGCAGCAGAAGCCTATGGCCGCGTCATGGGCACACTGGCCAAGCAAATCGGCCACGCTAAAATTCAAGCCACCGACCTATTGGCACAAGCTGGCGATTTCATCACGAAATATACACCGCCCTCGTTTATGGCACCGACCGGCGACGAACAAAAAACCTATAAATATGACCGCGAGAAAAACGCCGACATTGGCTTCCGCCCCGGCTAGAGCAGCGGCCTCGCAAGACAAGTTTTACTGGACTACTCCAATCATACGCTTAAACTTCCACCGCCCCTGAACAAGGCGGTGTTTTTTTATCCCCCCCCGCCAGCAATCACAGCAAAAAATGCTATCGAGTATCGCCTTACACTCATCAAGGAGATTATAAAAAAACAGCCGCTATTTACGCGTTTCGTACGCGGTCGAGGAAGCCCCGAACAGAGTCGCTGAGAACTGTAGCCTGTTGCGCCAGTTCCTTAGCGGCATCAAGCACCATACCGGCAGATTGTCCGGTTTCAGAGGCTGCCTGCGTTACCTGTGCAATATTCATAGTGACGTTTGTTGTGCCTTCCGAGGCCTGCTGGACATTGCGGGCAATTTCATTGGTCGCTGCGCCTTGCTCTTCGACGGCTGCGGCAACTGTGCTGGAAATTTCATCAATTTTGTGTACGACATTGAGAATATCCTGGATCGATTTACTCGATTCACGCGTCGCACCTTGGATGTCGTTAATCTGCGCTGAAATTTCCTCGGTGGCTTTGGATGTCTGGGTTGCAAGAACCTTAACCTCACTAGCAACAACGGCAAATCCCTTACCGGCCTCACCAGCCCGCGCCGCCTCGATCGTAGCATTGAGAGCCAGAAGATTTGTCTGCTCGGCAATCGTGGAAATCAGTGTAACAACTTCGCCAATCCTCTCCGCGGCCTTGACCAACCCCTGAACCCGGTCGGATGTCTGGGATGCCTTTTCCTTGGCCTCCGCCGCAACGCGCGCCGACTGGGAAACCTGAGAGCTGATCTCGTGGATCGACGCGGAAAGCTCTTCGGCTGCGCTGGCAACCGCATTGACATTGGAGGACGCCTCCTGCGCCGCCGAAGCCACAACAATCGTTTTCTGACTGGTTTCATTGGCATTGGCAGACATGGATTGCGCGGTCGCCTCCATCTCGGTCGAAGCGGCGGAAACCGTGTTGATAACGGCTCCCACTTCCTTTTCAAAAGAATTGGCCAAGTCGATCATAGCCTGGCGTTTTTCGACCGCCGCTCTTTCTTCCTGACGTTTCTGCTCCTCTTTCATCTGCTCTGTTTTCAGAGCGTTGTCCTTAAACACGCCAAGCGTCCGCGCCATGATCCCAACTTCATCCTTAAGATCAAGATACGGAACCGTAACATTCAAATTCCCCTTAGCAAGAGAATCCATTGTCCCGGTCATAATTTGAATAGGCTTTGCAATCTTTGCCCGTGACGACTGCCACCCAACAAACGCCACAGCCACGGCGACCAACAAGGCAGCCATCGCCAGCATCTTGATACTTTTTTCTTTCGCCTCAACATCATGCTGAATTTTTTCAAATTCGCCCTCGATCACACCGGAGAAATCAGCCATCGCCCCTTCAAGATATTCAAAATCTTTTTCAAAGCTTGCATAGGCCGCACCAACATCCTGCCCGACATTAAAAACATCCGCGGTTATTTTTGTGGCGGCTTTCGTATAACGATCAAGCGGCTCCTTCAGCTTTGCCAACTGCTCATTGACCGCAGGCGAAAGATTCATGGCTTCCACTTCACCAATCAGCCTGTGGAAATTCTCGACATGCTCCTGCGTCCCGGCGATGGCTTCATCCCGCGCCGTATAATCATGGTCATTGGCTAACTTGATCGCATACAGAACATCAGCGCGAAGACCATCATGCATCATGTCGGCCTCAATCTGGGTTCGCAGCGCCTTGGTAATCGTCATGGAGTCGTCAAATATTTTATGAAGCGTCTGGAGCTGGTAAAATGCAAGACCGCCAAGCATCGCCACCGTTACCAAAAAGGCCAAATTGACAAAAAGAATTCGTGTGCCGATTTTCATGTTTTTTCTCCAGAGATATAAAAGTTAAAATTCGTAAGTATAGCTCAGCAATGCGCCGACCGTGCTGGTTTCAACACTCGCTTCTTCGCGGTTGCTGTACCCGACATCAAAGGCAATGCCGTTGTCGAACTGATAGCCGACGGAAGTTTGCGCCAAATAATCATCCACATCGCCACCCCCGGCCACGTCGGTATTGCGAGCGGTGTATGATGCCGCAACATTCCAGTGACCGTCGATCGTAACCGATCCACCAAGGGTCAGGTAATTCGTATCGTCGCTAGCGCCATCTACATCATATATCCCAGCCCACTCAGCCAGAACCATAGCTTCAACCCGATCAGACAGAGGAAACGTGTAATTAACACCCGCGACATAACCGGACTCATTATCAAGACCAACATCCGCATCGCCCTCGTCCTGATTGCGGTAGCCCAAATGCGTATTCAGCCCTTCGACTGCAAAAACATTCTCACTGTCCAGAGTCAAAGAGAAAGAAGAGAGGTCTTCAGTGTTGCTGATGCCACCATCCGACTCGTCCAGATCGCCGCGCCGCGTGATCGTCGAGTCAGACAAGAAGGTCGTATCCGCAAAAAACACATTACCCGTGATCGTGTGCTCGCCTGTAGCGTCATTGCCGAACGTACAGCTTGCACCGCCGCCTATCTTTTCTGCCAACTCATAATCCTCGGCAAAATCAACGCCATATACTCCAGGGGTCAAATCCCACGCCGTGCCGAATGTCGGCCCATATTTTCCGGCGAATACGCTGAAATGCTCATCGGTATAGGAGAGCATCAACTGCTCAACATAAAGACCCTCATTATCAAAAAATCCATCCTCACCGGGATCAAGATCCTGCACCTGCTCAAACACCAAAGTTGACTCGATCGCCAATTTATCGGTCAGGGACAAAACAATGTAAGGTTCAACATTGAGATAGGTATTGTTGATTTCCGAATCTTCATCATCTGAGTCAAAATTCCAGTCATTCTCCAACTCAAACAGGACAAGGCCATGCAGAGCAGGCTGAAACCCCTCTGCCGATGCAATTCCTGCATTCCCTAAAATTCCAACCACGGCCAAAAGACCAACCAACAAGGAATGTTTCTTAAACAATGCGCGCCTCATGTAAAAAAAAATAAATTATGAAAAATTTGCCTTTCGGCATTTTTTGTGTTCTTGTGGTGACGCAGGGGGAGTTACTTGAATACAGGACTGCTAAGTTCTACATTATAACACACTCAAAAGAAAGGGGTACAACACCCATGAAAGCCATTGTATGCAGCGTTTTATCTATCTTGATTTTTTCTTCCTTTTCTTTGACCACCGCACACGCGGGCACGGACGCAATCCCCACCTATAATCAAACAACGGGGAAAAATCACGGCCACGTTGGAATCCACCAACGCCGCGAGGAACTGCGCGAGCGCATCGCCAAGGGATCGGAAACTAATCCGGCCGTTACCGACATCGCCCCAGCCGCAGGAACGGAAGAAACGGGAACACAAGCCCCAGCCAATCCGCCACAACAAAAACAAACCCCCGCACCATCGCGGCCATAACCCAAGACAACAAAAAGGAGGCTCAAAGGCCTCCTTTTTTAAATCTGTGTAAAATTGAATGACTGGCGTTAGCCAACGACTTTCAGGTTAGCAGCAGCTTCCTTGCCGCGGTTTTCCTGAATTTCAAATTCAACCTTTTGTCCTTCGTGCAGAGTCTTCAGACCCGCTTTTTCAACGGCGGAGATGTGAACAAATACATCTTTTCCACCTTGATCGGGAACGATAAAGCCAAAGCCTTTTGTTCCGTTGAACCATTTTACTGTACCAGTCTGTGCCATTCTTGCGAACTCCCTCGCGTTTAGTGGTTAGTCAATTTAATCGGCTCTCTGGATCGGCCGATTGTAGTCAAAGCGCGA
>JBASFN010000015.1:0-2397 GCA_049653045.1 Alphaproteobacteria bacterium | reverse complement strand
GTCGTACATCTCGTAAATGCCGAAGATTATTTTTAGCTGATTAAGGTCAGCGTCTATGGCGGACTGCATATCCGGGTATTGCAGTTTGCAGGCGAGCGTTGATCCGTTTTTTGTTTTTGCTTTATGGACTTGGCCAAGACTGGCCGCAGCAGATGCTTCATGGTCGAACGATTTGAATTTATTTTCCCAATCCGGGCCGAGTTCGGCCTTCATCCGGCGTTTGACGAATGGCCAGCCCATGGGCGGGGCGTTGGACTGGAGTTGCTGGAAAGCTCTGGCGTATTCCGGGGGCAGGGCTTCTGGGATGGTTCCTAGTATCTGGCCGATTTTCATCAGGGGGCCTTTGAGATTACCTAGAGCCAACATGAGTTTTTCGGCGTGTTCGGTTTTTTCGATTTTCAGGCCAAAAAATTTCTCACCCGCCAGCCGTCCGGCGAGGTTGGCCATGGTTCCCGATACGCGGCCATAGCGGAGAAGGCGTGATGTTGCCTTGGTTTCTTCTTTGTTTTTTTCTTTCATGGCTCATAAATGAGGGGGAATTGCCTATAAAGTCTAGAAAAAACGTATGGGGTGCTGGACAGGTTATGCGGCCTGTGTTGCAATAAAGAGATGAAGAAGAAAATCGTTTTTGCCGTCGTTTTGTCTGTTTTGTGTCTTGGCGTTGTTGCTCCTGCGAGCGCGGGGCTGCTTGAGTTCTTTTTCCCTTCTCTTCGTGAAAAGGGGCCAGATCCTATGGATACCTTGCAGGCGCCGTTTGCGCTGGATCCTAAGGCCAAACCGCCTGCGGAGCGACCCGATCCCAGAAATGCAAAGTTGCCCGAGAATCATATTGCCATGAGTTTGCCGCATCGGAGCAGCAGGGAGATTGGTTCGTGGCTGGTTTCCGTTCTTTCCGAGTCTATGACCTATGACAAGGGTAATTACGATGCCAGTTTTAATGAAATTCAAAAATATTTTACGCCGGAGGGGAAGGCGCAATATATTAAGTTTCTCGAAGATAACAGCATGATGCAGGTGCTTAAGTCCGGTAAATATACTATGCGTGCCATCGTTCAAGAGACGCCGCTTTTGCTTAATGAGGGTGCGCTCAACGGTACGTATAAGTGGCTTTTTGAGGTTCCTGTCATGGTTAGTTATCTTGAGGTGGGCGCGGGTGACTATAAAGAAAAAAAGGCGCAGCCTGTGAATCAGAAGTTGATGATGGTGGTTCAGATTGGTCGTACGGGCGAGGAAACCGGGCAGGCGATTGCTATCGAGCGTTGGGATGGTAAGGCTCAGAAAATTTCTACCGGGAAATAGATTTTTCCCTTTCACGGTTTTTTGAACCGGATACAATTCGTCATTCCGAATCATAATTTTTTCAGAGGAGAGTTCGATGCCTAAGGAATCCGCTTTGCGTAAAGCCAATGATGATGACAATGAAAATGAAGCGGGGGATGTCGGCGGCGTTGCCGGTAAACGCCTGAAATCAGTCATCGAGCGGATTGAGCGGCTGGAAGAAGAAAAACGCGCTTTGGCGGATGACATCAAGGATGTTTATGCGGAGGCGAAGGGTGTTGGGTTTGATGCCAAGACGATCCGCAAGATTGTTGGTCTTCGCAAGCAGGAGCCGGAAAAACGCCGTGAGGCGGACGAGTTGCTGGAGCTTTATAAATCGGCGATTGGGATGGTTTGATTAGCCGTTCGTTCTGCCTTTGATTAAATCTTCTACCACCGCCGGGTCGGCGAGGGTGGAGGTGTCACCGAGTGTGTCGATCTCGTTCGCGGCTATCTTTCTTAAAATCCGGCGCATGATTTTTCCGGAACGGGTTTTGGGGAGGCCGGGGGTGAACTGGATAATGTCGGGCGAAGCGATGGGGCCGATGATGGTGCGGACGGTTTGGATGATTTCTTTTTTCATCGCCTCGTTTGGTGTTTTCCCCTCCAGCAGCGTGACATAGGCGTAGATTCCCTGCCCCTTGATGTCGTGGGGGTAGCCGACGACGGCACTTTCGGCCACGTCCGCGTGTTCGTTGATGGCGCTTTCGATTTCGGCGGTTCCCAGACGGTGGCCGGAGACGTTGATGACATCATCGACGCGGCCCGTGATCCAGTAGTAGCCGTCTTCGTCGCGTCTTGCGCCGTCGCCGGTGAAATATTTTCCCTTGAAGCTAGAGAAATAGGTTTGCTCGAAGCGGGCGTGGTCGCCGTAAATGGTGCGTGCTTGTCCCGGCCATGAATCGGTGATGCAGAGCATGCCTTCGCATGCGCCTGTCAGGATTTTTCCGTCGCCATCCACGATTTCCGGTTTGACGCCGAAGAAGGGGAGCGACGCCGAGCCGGGTTTGAGTTTAAAGGAGGCGAGCGGGGTGATGAGGTGGCCGCCTGTTTCTGTCTGCCACCATGTGTCTATGACGG
>JBASFN010000014.1:0-3184 GCA_049653045.1 Alphaproteobacteria bacterium | reverse complement strand
GCTGGTTTTTTCGGCTTATCCGTTTTTGGTTTTTCTGTTTTGGGTTTTTCTGTTTTTGTTTGGACAGCAGGTTTTTCGATGGTCTCAACGACTGGCGGCGCGGCCTTGACGGGCGGAATATCGAATGGCGCAGGGGCGGCCTTTGGTTCGGGGCCAGGCAGGACAGGCTCCGCCGCGTCCATCTCCACCGTCACCGCTTTTCCATCATCGCCGATCACAGTAATCGTATTGGCCTCCCCCGCCGCAAACGCCGGAGATAACGCCAGAACGGACACAGACAACAACAAAACAAAACGCATCGGCAAACCCTTTACCATTTTTGGAACATTAAATAAGGACAGCAAGGCCGAATCCGGCTCCCTGATGCCCGCGCCCATTATACCGAAAAAACTAACCTAGAGAAAAATAAACCACGGAAAAAAACGAGAACCATGAAGAAAATTGCCTACATATCATCCCGCGAACCACTCATCGCACCCGCATCCACAATGTCACCCCCGCGATCCATTCTCCGTAGCAGTAGCCTGATACTGCGAAGGATGAAAGGCGGGGGGCTGGTCTTTTTTGCCGGATGCCCGCCTGCGCGGGCATGACTGTAAAGGAGAGATGAGAGGGTATTGACAGCTATTTCAAGACAGACCCAGTTCAGAGGATTCCAGTTTTCTGAGTTCATCCCTCAAACGGGCGGCTTCCTCGAATTCTAGGTTTTCGGCGGCTTTGGTCATTTGTTTTTTTAGTTTTTCGATGTGTTTTTTTAGCTTCGACGGGTCGGAGAGGAATTCTTCCTGCTCGCGGTCGTGCACGGTATAGGCGGCATCCACATGGTCGCCCTGCTCGTAGACCGTATCGAGAATGGAGGAGATATTCTTCCTAATGCTTTCGGGCGTGATATTGTTCGCCTTGTTGTATTCCAGTTGTTTTTCACGGCGGCGGTCAGTTTCGTCTATGGCGGCCTTCATGGAATCCGTTACCCGGTCGGCGTATAAAATGGCTCGCCCGTCGATATTCCGCGCCGCCCGCCCGATTGTTTGTATCAGCGACGTGCGAGAGCGCAAGAACCCTTCCTTATCCGCATCCAAAATGCAAACGCGCATACATTCGGGAATATCCAGTCCTTCGCGCAGCAGGTTGATCCCGACCAACACGTCGAATTCCCCGCGCCGCAGCGCCTGCATGATCTCGATCCGCTCCAGCGTTTCAATGTCGGAGTGCAGATAACGCACCTTCACGCCGTTTTCGGACAAATATTCCGTGAGATCTTCGGCCATTTTCTTGGTCAGCGTCGTGACCAGAACGCGCCCGCCCTTCGCCACCACGATTTTGCATTCATGCATCAGATCGTCGATTTGATTCGCGGTCGGGCGAATATCCACGGGCGGGTCGATCAAGCCCGTAGGCCGCACCACCTGCTCGGCGAAGACGCCGCCGGTGCGCTCCAACTCCCACGGCCCCGGCGTGGCGGAGACAAAAATCGTCTGTGGCCGCATCGCGTTCCATTCCTCGAATTTCAAGGGACGGTTATCGATGGCGGCGGGCACACGAAAACCGTATTCCACCAGCGTTGATTTGCGCTTGAAGTCTCCGTTATACATGGCGCGAAGCTGCCCCACCATGACGTGGCTTTCATCCAGAAAAAGCAGCGAATCCTCTGGCAAATATTCGATCAAGGTCGGCGGAGCCTCGCCGGGCGCACGCCCAGTCATATAGCGGGAGTAATTCTCAATCCCGGCGCACGTCCCCGTCGCCGCCATCATTTCCACGTCGAATTGGGTGCGCTGGGCGAGGCGCTGCGCCTCCAGCAATTTGCCTTGCGATTCGAAAAATGACACCCGTTCTTTTAGATCGTTTTTGATGTTCACAATCGCCTGCTGCATCGTCGGGCCGGGCGTGATGTAATGCGAGTTCGCGTAAATACGCACGCCCTCCAGCCCCGTAAATTTTTTCCCGGTCAGGGGGTCGAATTCGGTGATTGATTCCAGTTCATCGCCGAACAGGGAAAACCGCCATGCCCTGTCCTCCATGTGCGTTGGGAATAATTCCACCGTGTCGCCGCGCACGCGGAACGTCCCGCGCTCGAACGCGATGTCATTGCGCTTATATTGCAGGGTGACAAGACGCCCTATGAGTTGCTGGCGGTCGATGCGCTCGCCCTTCATCAAATCGAACCGCATGGCGAGGTAATCTTCCTTCGACCCGATACCGTAGATACAGGAAACAGAGGCCACAATGACGCAATCGCGCCGCTCGAACACCGCCCGCGTCGCGGCGTGGCGCATCCGGTCGATCTGTTCGTTGATGGAGGAATCTTTTTCAATGAAGGTATCGCTGCGCGGGATATAGGCCTCTGGCTGGTAGTAATCGTAATAGGATACGAAATACTCAACGGCGTTCTCGGGGAAAAAGCTCTTCATCTCGCCGTACAACTGCGCCGCCAGAGTCTTGTTGGGGGCAAGGATCAAGGCCGGTTTCTGAGTTTCCTGAATGATGTGCGCCATGGTGAAGGTCTTGCCCGACCCCGTCACCCCCAAAAGCACCTGATCGGCGAGGCCGTTATTGACCCCATCGACCAACTGGCGGATTGCGGCGGGCTGATCCCCGGCGGGGGTGAAATCGGAATGAATGCGGAAAGGGCGGGACTCGTTGAATTCCGCCGTGTTCTGCGTGTCTTTATTTGTAGAGGCTTCAATCATGCTTTTATATATAGGGATTTATAAGGGTTTTTGCACTCTCCTTCTTCACACCATCATCCCGAGCGTAGCCGAGGGATATTTACTTTTTTTTGTGTGCAGCTTCGCTGCACAGGTTTTGTGCTGGATCCCCGTTCACGCACGCCTATCGGCTTGCTGCCGGGGATGACGGGAGGGCAATAAAAAACGCCGCCCGTGAAGGCGGCGCTTCGTAGAAATAAAGAGAAGAAAAACTACTTCTTCTTTTTTGCTGTTTTTTTCTTGGTGGTTTTTTTAGCCGCAGGCTTTTTGGCCTTGGTTGCGGTTTTTTTCTTCGTGGCTTTTTTCTTGGCTGCCATGATGAAGTCTCCCAATGAGGTTGTGATCTGAAGCGATCACGGCGCGGCATCGAACCCCGACACCTGATATATAGTGTAATCACAATAAAAAATTTTGCACATGAAAATAGATTCTATTCACAAGTAAATAAATCTATCGTCGTCATCCCGATCGTAACC
>JBASFN010000013.1:0-30008 GCA_049653045.1 Alphaproteobacteria bacterium | reverse complement strand
GGACGAGGGGCTGTCGAAAGCCGTCGCCAAGGTTTTCGTCCAGCTTTATAAGGAAGGGCTGATTTACCGCGACAAACGCCTTGTGAACTGGGACCCCAAACTCCAGACCGCCGTTTCTGATCTTGAGGTCGAGCAGCGCGAAACCAAGGGTCATATGTGGCATATCCGTTATCCCATCGAGGGTGATGTGGAGGAGTTTATAACGGTGGCGACAACGCGCCCCGAAACGATGCTGGGCGATACGGCGGTGGCGGTAAACCCCGATGATGAGCGGTACAAAGATTTGATCGGGAAATCGGTTTCTTTGCCCCTGACCGGGCGATTGATCCCGATTATCGCCGACGAATACGCCGACCCGGAGCAGGGAAGCGGCGCGGTGAAAATTACTCCCGCCCATGACTTCAACGATTTCGAGGTGGGGAAACGCCATAACCTGCCGATGATAAATTTGTTCGATACCCATGCCCGCATGAATGAAAACGCGCCTGAGGGGTATGTCGGGATGGATCGCTTTGCCGCCCGTAAAAAAATTCTGGCCGAATTGGAAGCAATGGAATTGCTGGTGAAGGTGGACGACATCAAGCACGTCGTTCCCTATGGCGATCGCTCGGGCGAGGTGATCGAGCCGTTCCTGACGGATCAGTGGTATTGCGATGCGCCGAAACTGGCCATCCCCGCGATCACGGCGGTGGAGGAGGGGAAGACGCGCTTTGTTCCTAAAAATTGGGAGAACACCTATTTTGAATGGATGAAGAATATTCAGCCGTGGTGCATCTCAAGGCAGCTCTGGTGGGGGCATCAAATTCCGGCGTGGTTTGGGCCGGATGGAAAGATTTTTGTCGATCTTGATGAAAAAAGCGCGCAGGCGCAGGCGGATAAGGCCTATGGCGAAAAGGTGACGCTGACCCGCGACGAAGACGTTCTCGATACGTGGTTTTCCTCTGCCCTCTGGCCGTTTTCGACATTGGGCTGGCCGGATACTGTTCCAGAAGTGAAGCGCTATTATCCCGGTGATGTTTTGGTCACGGGCTTTGATATTATTTTCTTCTGGGTTGCGCGGATGATGATGTTCGGCATTCACTTTATGGGGGATGTGCCATTCAAGGATGTTTATATTCATGCCCTTGTCCGCGACGCCAAGGGTCAGAAAATGTCCAAGTCCAAGGGCAACGTCATGGATCCGCTTGAGATCATCGACAAATTCGGCGCGGACGCGATGCGCTTTACCCTGACCGCCATGGCTGCGCAGGGGCGCGATGTGAAATTGTCGGAAGACCGGATTGAAGGCTATCGGAATTTCGCCACGAAGCTGTGGAACGCGACAAGATATTGCGAGATGAATGGTTGCCTGCCGGATAAAAATTTCAATCCGGAATCGGTGTCGTTCGTTCCCAATAAATGGATCGTTCATTCCGTGATGGAGATGAAGGTGGCGGTGGAGAAATCTATCGAGGAGTATAAATTCAATGAAGCGGCGATGGGGCTGTACCAGTTTGTTTGGGGTACGTTTTGTGACTGGTATTTGGAATTTACGAAGCCGATGTTGACGGGTAGTGACGAGGCGATCAAAAAAGAAATCCAACAGACGACCGGATGGGTTCTCGATCAGGTTCTTATTTTGCTCAATCCTATTATGCCCTATATCACCGAGGAGCTTTATGCGGCGATTGGAACGAGGGGTAAGGGCGAGTTGCTTTTGACCTCCTCATGGCCGGCCGATAACGCGAAGCTGAATAATCCGGCCGCGGCTAAGGAGATTGATTGGCTGATCCGGTGCATCTCCGGCATTCGTAGTGTTCGCGTGGATATGAACGTGCCCGTCAAGGCGATGATCCGCCTGATGGTCAAGGATGCGTCGCCGGAAACGAAACAGCGGTTTGAAATATATGAGGAAATTATCCGCCGTATGGCGCGGATTGAATCTATTGAGCATACGGCCAGCCCGCCGAAGGGATCGGTTCAGACGGTGCTGGATGAGGCAACGCTGGCCTTGCCGATTGCTGATATTATTGATCTGGATAAAGAGCGTGAACGCCTGAAAAAAGAGATTGTCCGGTTGGAGGGTGAAATCGGCAAGGTGGATCAAAAACTCGGTAACAAACAATTCGTCGATAATGCGCCGGAAGAAATTATCCTTGAGCACAAAAAGCGTAAGGAAGATGCCGAGGCGGTGATTAGTAAGTTATCGCAGGCGTTGAAGCAGTTGGAAGCGGCGTAAATTATTCCAAACAAAATTGTCATGTTGAGCCCCCGCTTTCGCGGGGGTAAACTTCACGAAACATCTCGACGGGATCCTTCGCTGCGCTTAGGATGACAGGAATTTCTTAATTGAAATGACCACAATAAACAAACCCCCATGCGGGGGTTTGGTTGATAAAGAAAGTGCCGGATGCCCGCCTGCGCGGGCATGACGCGGTTCTTACTTCGTTTCTTCTTTTTTCTGGTCGGGGGTGTTCGAGAGGCCGAAACCTGCGAAGCGTTTTTCGAACTTCGACAGTGCGCCGCGCTCGATGACCTTGCCTGTGCCGCCCTGCCATGCCGGGTGGTTGAGGGGGTCGATGTCGAGATTGAGAACATCGCCTTCTTTGCCCATCGTGCTACGGGTTTGGTATTTCGTTCCATCCGTCATAACAACGGTGATGGTGTGGTAATCGGGGTGACCTTCAGCTTTCATGGCATTTCTTCCTTATTGAATAACGCCGCTTTTTAGCGTTAATAGTCGGGAATTGCAAGTTATTTATCAGGAAAATCATGTGGTGGCATCCGCATATATTCGAGGCAAGGAAAGCGACGTTGGAGGCGCGGGGGCGGATTTTGCGCTCTGTGCGGGGGTTTTTCGATAAAAACGGCTTTTTGGAGGTCGAAACCCCGATTTTACAGGCTTGCCCGGTGATGGATGTGCATATCCACGGGTTTAAAACCGAGTTCCTGACGGCGGATTTGCGCCATGAGCGGGATTTTTACCTTCATACCAGCCCGGAATTCGCCATGAAAAAGCTGCTCGTGGCCGGAATGCCCAAGATTTACCAGCTTTGCCATGTGTTTCGGAACGGGGAGAGCGGGCGGCTCCATTCCCCGGAATTCACCATGTTGGAATGGTATAGGGCGGGGAGTGGCTACCGGGAGGCGATGGAGGATTGCATCGGGCTGGTGCGGGCGGCGGCGCAAGAATTGAAGGTAAAAACCCTTAAATCAGGCGAAAAATTAGCCGATCCGTTCTTAAAGTGGAATATTATTTCAGTTGTGGAGGCTTTTGATCGGTATGCAGGAATTGATCTGGCTAAATATTGTCATGTTGAGCGGAGCGAAACATCCCATGAGATCCTTCGCTGTGCTCAGGATGACATTGGAGGGTTTGAGAGGGCAATTTCTTCTCTCGGCATTCGTACAGCAAAGGACGACCGGTGGGATGATTTGTTTTTCCGGGTGATGGCGGAGAAGATTGAGCCGCATTTGGGCGTTGGGGTTCCGGCGATTCTTTATGATTATCCGGTGTCTATGGCATCGCTCGCCCGGCGCAAGCCCGAAGACCCGCGCTTTGCGGAGCGATTCGAGGTTTATGTCTGTGGCGTGGAGCTGGCCAACGGGTTCGGTGAATTAACGGATGCGGCGGAGCAACGCAAGCGGTTTCAGGAAGAAATGGATTTGAAGGAAAAAATCTACGGCTATCGCTATCCGCCTGATGAGGATTTTTTCAAGGCGTTGGAGTATGGAATGCCGGAGTCGAGCGGCGTGGCTTTGGGGTTTGACCGTCTTGTGATGCTGGCGACGGGGGCGGCGGATATTGAACAGGTCTTGTGGGCTGGGAAGCCTTAATTGTCATTCGCAGGGCAGGGATTGCGCGGGCGATTTACCGGATAGGCGGTGACGACGTTTTGTTTGTCCTTGCCCAATACCACGCGCACTTTGACGCCCTGTACAAGCGATTCTGCAACGTAATAACCGTTGTCTTGTTCCCGCCAGTCGAGATTGTCATTGGCGGCGATGAGTTTTACATTTTGGAGAACGTCGTTTTCGCTCCAATCCGCGGGGAATTCGGTTTTGCAGGGTGTGCCCGTCCCGTATAGATGGCCGCCGCCGCGCCCGTCGCCATGGAGTATGTGCTTAGCGCTTTTTTCCGAGATTGTTACAATGCCGGGAGTGTTGTCCGGGGCGGGAGTTCTGTGGTCGGATGAGTTGACCATGTAATAAATGGCCGCAACCAATAACGCCAAGGCAAGGTTGCGCGGATGTTTGAAAAGTCGGGAGGGGCGACGCACGGGCGGTCTATTACCCCTTATAAATGTCCATGATCTTATTCAGCATGGAGAGGGATTCATCCCAAGGGCGTTGGAAGGAGTTACGGCCGATGATGGAGCCGTTGCCGCCGCCGGCGTGGATGTCTTTTGCGTCTTGATAAACTGAATCCTCGCCCTTTGTCGCGCCGCCGGAGAAGACGACGATGCGGCGGCCATTGAAGCAGGAACGCACGACTTCGCGCACGCGGTCGGCCTGTGTCGAGATCGGGATTTTTTGTTCGTCGAAAACTTTTTTGGCTTCTTTCTGCTCGATAAAATCGGTGGGGAGTTTGACCTTGACGATATGTGCCCCTAACAAACACGCCATGTGTGCGGCGTAGGAAATTACGTCGATGGCGGTTTCGCCGTCCTTGGATAATCCGTTGCCGCGAGCGTATGACCAGACCACGGAGGGGATTCCGTAGCTTTTTGCTTCGCGGATCATGTCGCGGCATTCCTCGAACATGTCGAACTGGTTGTCGGAGCCGGGGTAAATCGTGAAACCAACGGCGGAGCAGCCCAATTCAAGCGCGTCCTTCACCGAGGCGGTCACGGCCTGATTGCCGTCCTGATTTTTGGAGGCGAGGGAATTGGAGGAGTTGAATTTCAAAATGGTTGGAACCGCCCCCGCGAAGGTATCCGCCCCGGCTTGTAAGGGGCCGAGCGGTGCGGCGTAGGCGTTGCAGCCGCTCTCAACAGCCAGCTGATAGTGATAGTGGGGGTCGTAACCGTTCGGGTTGACCGCAAAGCTGCGCGCTGGGCCGTGCTCGAACCCTTGATCGACCGGAAGGATGACCATGCGTCCCGTTCCAGCCAGTGCCCCGTGATTCATCAGGCGGACGAGGTTGGTTTTTACGCCCGCGTTTTCATTTTCATAGCAGGACAGGATGCGGCGCACTTCGGCGCTGATGGTTTTTGAGGTCATGGTGGGTGCTTTATGTTCTTTGTGAGCGGCTAAGGCCATGGATAATCTCCTACGTTCTAGTTGTCATCCTGAAGGAGCGTAGCGACTGAAGGATCTCTCTTAAATATGGACAGAGATCCTTCGCTTTGCTCAGGATGACACTTTAGTGACCAATGAATAGCCAATAAAGCCACAGAAAACAATAGAAAAATCAGGGGTTAGAGGCTTAAGGTCAGGCCGCGAACGGGGGTTGCTGTCGTACCCCGCGCCGGAAGCGTGAAGGCCTCGGTCAGGTTGATGACGTTCTCTGGCATTTGTTCGGGAGTTGTCCCGTCAAAGCAGCCCAGTGCCCGTTCCAGATCGAATTTTCCAAGCTTAAGCATCGGTCAGCAACCCTTCCTGCACCAGTTCGTTGATGCTGCGGTTGTCGGTCGATAGGGCGCCTTGATACAGGTTTTCTAGAACTTGTTGTTTCGTGGCCGCTTTGCGTTCGTACATGAAGGCCATGATTTTTGCGTCGCGCAGGGATGGCTTTTCCATTTTCATGGCTTTGACGAATTCTTTGATGAATGTTTTCAGGTTTTCGTGGTGGCCTTCAAAGTAATCGAGGGCGTTGTCCAAGGATTTGCGTGAGTAGCCGCAGACTTGAAGCTGGATTGCCCTGCCGTCTTCGTGGCTTTCCCGGCGCATGATGCAGCCGTAGTTGAACAGCCAGTCGATCTCGCGGGTGAGGGCGGATTTGGGAATGCTAAGGCGTTCCATGATGCCGGTCTGGGTTGTTCCGGGATATTGGTTGATGTCGGCAAGAATGAGAGCGCGGCGCATGGAGGAGGATGGCTCGTTTCCAAGAGCCTCTACCAGATGGTCGATGACGTAGCAGGCTCTTTGCCCCCGTGTTGTCATTGCCCGTTTTGCCAGATTTCTTACCATGAGGGCATGATACCAAAAATAAGGCATTATCTACAAGAAATATAGAGGGAGGGGGTGGGGGTAAGTGGTCTAACTCATTGATTTTAAATTATAGTTACTTTAATCAAGAAGCTCTTGTCATCCTGAGCGTCAGCGAAGGATCCCGGCGGGATGTTTCGCTGCGCTCAACATGACGCGGTTATAGTGGGGTTAATACCCAACCTTGTGCATGGCTAGCGCGGTGTCGAGCATCCGGCAGGAGAAACCCCATTCATTGTCGTACCATGCCATCACGCGCACGAAATCGCCGTTGATGATTTTCGTTCCGTTGAGGTTGAAGATCGAGGAATGGGGGTCGTGGTTGAAATCGGATGAGACGAGGGGTTCGTCATAAACGGCGAGGATGTTTTTCAGTGCGCCTTCGGCGGCTTTTTTTGCGGCTGTGCTGATTTCCTCAACCGTTGTTTTGCGGGCGGCAGTGAATTTGAAATCGACCATTGATACGTTGGGTGCGGGGACACGGATGGATACGCCGTCTAACTTCCCATCAAGTTCGGGGATGACCCGGCCGATTGCCTTGGCCGCGCCGGTGGAGGTCGGGATCATGTTGATCGCGGCGGCGCGGGCGCGGTAGGGGTCTTTGTGGCTGGCGTCGACGGTGACCTGATCGCCGGTATAAGCGTGGATGGTCGTCATGAATCCGTGCTGGATCCCAATCGCGTTATGCAGGACATAGACGAGGGGCGCGAGGCAGTTGGTGGTGCAAGACGCGTTCGATACCACGATGTCGGATGATTTTAGTTTGCCATGATTGACGCCGTAAACAACCGTGATGTCGTCATTCGTGCAGGGGGCGGAGACGAGGACTTTTTTCGCCCCGGCCTTGATGTGTTTCGATGCGCCCTCTTTATCTGTGAATTTTCCGGTGCATTCGAGGACGATATCGACATTGTGTTTTTTCCACGGGATTTCCTCTGGCTCCCGCGTGCGGTAGCGGGGGATTTCATCGTCGGCGATGTGCATCAGGTCGGCGCTGTCGCGCACAATGTGCATCGGGGCGCGGCCATGGACGGAGTCGTATTTCAAAAGATGGACGTTGTTGACGCCCGGATCGTTGATCGCGGCGATTTCAATTTCGCCCCGGCGTTGCATTTCATAAACCGCCCGCGCCGTGAGCCTGCCGATGCGTCCGAAACCGTTGATGCCAATACGTAGAGTCATTTAATTCCTCGTAATAAAATTATTAAAACGCAAAGGACGCAAAGTCACGCAAAGTTTTTACTGAGCGTTTTCGACATCGCAATGCGTTTTATTCCATCTTTTAAAGAACGAACATTAAAATTAACAAGTAATCCCAGCGGAATTTGGGATAACTTTAAATAGGTATGAATTTGTGCTTCGTGAACAGGGAGAATTTTTTCAACGGCTTTTAGTTCCACTATGATAGAGTTCTCCACTAATAAATCCAGCTTCAATCCTGTTGGGATTATTAAATCGTCAATTTGAATAGGAAAAGTTTTTTGCCTCTCTACCTTCAAAGATTTTTTGTTCAAAAGATAAAAAAGACATTCCTCGTAGACACTTTTCAAAAGACCCGGCCCGAGTTTTGTATGAATAAAAAAACAGGTATCCAGTATTTCTTTTGAAATAAGATTTGTCTTCTCCGATATTTCAACTAGCTCCGACATACTTTGCGTAACTTTGCGTCCTTTGCGTTAAATATATTTTTTCACAGCAGCCACAATCGCCTCTGCCGTGATGCCGAAATGTTTGTAGAGTTGTTCCGCCGGGGCCGAGGCGCCGAAGGAGTTCATGCCGATAAATGCCCCGTGTCCCCCGGTCAGCCTATCCCAGCCTTGTTGTATTCCGGCTTCGACAACGATTTTGATGCTGTCGTTGCATACGAGGCTTTTGATGTAGGCTTCGTCCTGTTGCCAGAGGATGTCCATGCAGGGCACAGAGATCAGGCGGACTTTTTTGCCTTCGGCGATCAAGGTTTCGTAGGCTTGTGCCGCGATTGAGACTTCTGATCCCGAGGCAAGCAATGTCACCTGCGGGGATGGGTCGTTTTCCTTTAGAATATAAGCGCCCTTTGCCACCATGTTTTCCTTGCGGTCATTGCATAGTGTTGGCAGTCCTTGCCGTGTCAGGGACAGGATAGAGGGTGTTTCTTTCAAGGTCAGTGCAAGTTCCCAGCATTCCGCCGTTTCGATGCCATCGCATGGGCGGAAGACATTGAGGTTGGGAATGGCGCGAAGGCTTGCCAGATGTTCGACCGGCTGGTGCGTTGGGCCGTCTTCGCCGAGGCCAATCGAGTCGTGCGTCATCACGTAAATAACGCGCTGTTTCATCAGGGCGGAGAGGCGGATCGATGGGCGGCAATAGTCGGTGAAAACAAGGAATGTGCCGGAATAGGGGATCACGCCGCCATGCAGCGCCATGCCGTTCATGCAGGCCGCCATGCCGTGTTCGCGCACGCCGTAATGGATGTACTGGCCGTTGTAATTGTCGCGGCTCACGATGCCCGCGCCCTTGATTTTTGTATTCACCGAACCCGTCAAATCCGCCGAGCCACCGATAAGAGAAGGCAGGGCGGGAACAAGCGTTTCAAGCACCGTGCCGGAGGTCTGGCGCGTTGCCATTTTGGGTTTATCAAAGGCGAATTTTTTCTTGATGTCCTGGATAAGCGGGGCGATTTCCTTTGAAACGTCGCCGGATTGTGCGGATTCAAATTCTTTTTTCTTGGCTGATTTACCAAGGCGGGCTGTCCATGCATCGTGCTCTGTTTTGGCTTTTTCGCCAACCTTACGCCATGCGTTCAGGATGCTGTCCGGGATTTCAAAGGGCGCATGGTTCCAGTCCAGATTTTTGCGTGCTCCGGCGATTTCGTCTTTGCCAAGAGGCGAGCCGTGGGATGAGGCGCTGTCCTGTTTTGTCGGTGCGCCGTAACCGATATGGGTTTTGCAGCAGATGATGGTGGGTTTGGGGGAGGCCTTGGCCTTGGCGATGGCGGATTCGATTTCAGCGTAATCATGTCCGTTGGCGTTGAATACCGCCCAGCCGTAGGATTCAAACCGCATCGGTGTGTTTTCGGTGTAGGACAGTGAGGTCGGTCCGTCGATGGAAATGCCGTTGTCGTCATAGAGGACGATTAGCTTTTCAAGGCCGAGATGCCCGGCCAGTGAACAGGCCTCGTGGCTGATCCCCTCCATCAAATCGCCGTCGCTGGCGATGACGTAGGTATAGTGATTCACGAGATCGTCGCCGAAGCGGGCGTTTAAAATGCGCTCTGCCAGTGCCATGCCGACAGCCGTGGAGATGCCCTGACCCAGCGGCCCGGTGGTGGTTTCGATCCCGGCGTCATGCTCGGCCTCTGGGTGGCCGGCGGTGAGTGCGCCCATCTGGCGGAAATTTTTGATCTGTTCGAGGGTGATTTTCTCGTAGCCTGTCAGGTAGTTGAGCGCGTATAGCAGCATAGAGCCATGCCCGGCGGAGAGCACAAAACGGTCACGATCCGCCCATTCCGGGTTTTTGGGGTCGAATTTCAGGAATTTGGAATAGAGCACCGTGGCGACGTCGGCCATGCCCATCGGCATGCCGGGATGCCCGGAATTGGCCTTTTCCACCGCATCCATGCTGAGCGCCCGGATGGCATTGGCCATTGTTTTGTAATTAACGTCGGCCTCGGCCACTGGATTCGGGATCGCGTGCGGTTTTGTCATTATTTTTGAACACCTTGTTATAAACGGGTTGCACGTACAATGCCGCCCAAAGTCAGGCAGGTCAAGATTTCTGTGGCCATATTCCGCAAAATAATTATCGCGCTTGACCTGTTTTGATTTGTCCTGATACCGTTTCAAGATCAAATCAAATGGGGAGATTTCCATGTCGGCGATCGGACAGGCATTGGCCAAACTGGAACGGGCTATCGGTAAGCTGGAAGGCGCGGCGGTTGGCGTCGAGTCGGCTTTGGCAGGGCAGCAGCGCGATATGTTCGGCTCTCCCATCAAAAAGAATGGCGCAGGCGCGGGGATGCAAGGTGCTTTGTTTGCCAAGAGACTCGATCACGCTATTGAAAAAATTGACACTCTATTGAAGGAATAACGCCATGGCTCAGATTAACCTGACTATCAATGGACGGAATTACGGCATTGCCTGTGACGACGGGCAGGAAAAGCGGGTGCGTGATCTGGGGTATTATGTCGATCAGAGGATGAAGGAAATCGCTCGGGCGGGCGCGGCAACCAATGACGCGCATTTGCTGGTTTTAACCGCCCTTGTGCTTGCGGACGAGATTTATGAACTCCGTGAGGAAAACACGGAACTTGGGCATGAACTTCGCTCGAAACCCGCCGCTAATCCGGACGATGAGGAGGCTATGGCGCGGGCTATTGGCCATCTGGCGGAGCGGATTGATCTGGTGGCGGGCCGCATCGCCAAGGCTTAAATTTGCACATTTCAGAATAGCGGCCTATATTGATCCCGGGTTTGCTGCGGGGTGCGTGATACTTCATATTCCCGGAGACCGATAAATTTCGCAAGGGAGCTGTCCCTGTCCTTGGGCCGTAAGGTTTTGAGGATATATGGTGCCCACCTGGTTTAACTGGGTCACACGCGGATTCGAACTGTACACGGCCTTCGTGGCGCCCATTTTTCTTTGTTTCCATTCCCCCGGTTGACGGGATTCTTCGCTTCGCTCAGAATGACAACCGAAAATGGACTCTTCCAAACAACATTTGAGACTTGAAGCGCGGCGGCATCGTGCCCGGATGGATATTCGGGGCGAGGACCCGGTTGTGGCCGCTGATTTGTTTTTTAAGTCGATTAATCCATCGAAGGGGCAGGTCGTTGCGGCCTATTGGCCGACGGGAAGCGAGTTTGACTCGCGCCCCTTGATCGAGCGGTTGTTAGAGGCGGGGATTGAATGCGCCCTGCCGATGACGCAAAAAGATATGCGGGCTTTGCGTTTTGCGAAATGGGACGATGCCATGACGTTGCAAAAAGGCGCGCATAACGTGATGGAGCCGATAGCGGATGAAACGACGGTCTGGCTGGAGCCGGATATTATTATTGTGCCCTTGCTGGCTTTTGATCGGCGCGGGTATAGATTGGGGCAGGGTGGCGGCCATTATGATGCGACGCTGGCGGCGATGCGGTTGAAAAAAAAGATTGTTGCAGTCGGTCTGGGCTATTCCCAGCAGGCGTGTTTGTTTAACTTGCCCGTCGAGGCGCATGATGAAAAGCTGGATTGGGTTATAACGCCCTTGGGCGCGCAGGATTTCAGAGATTTCTGAATCTGTCACCCCCGCCTTGGGCGGGGGTCTGGCAATAAGCAAGGGGCGCAGCTATGCTGCGCACGTTATGATACCGGATCCCCGCTCGCGTTACCGCCTGCTGCGCAGGCTTTCACTTGGCGGGGATGACATTCGAGGGAGAGTTTTAAAGTGCGTATTTTGTTTGTGGGCGACATTATGGGGCGATCTGGGCGCGAGGCGTTGCAGGAGCATTTGCCCGACCTGAAAAAGAGATTGATGCCCGATATTGTCATCGTCAACGGCGAGAATGCGGCGCAAGGCGCGGGGATTACGCCGAAAATTTGCGCTGAATTTTACGAGTGGGGCGTGGATGTTATTACCACCGGCAATCATGTGTGGGATCAGCGCGAGATCATGCCCTATATCGATCGGGATAAGAATCTTCTTCGTCCCCTTAACTTGCCCGAGGGTGCGCCGGGGGCCGGCGTTGTAAAATTCCAGTTGAAGGACGGGCGGAAAATCACCGTCATCAATGCCATGGGGCGGTTGTTTATGGATGCGATTGATGATCCGTTTCGCATTGTAAAGAATGCGGTGGAAGCCGAAAAAATGGGGCGGGATACCAACGCCATTTTTGTCGATTTTCATGCCGAGACGACGAGCGAGAAATTATCGTTGGCGCATTATCTGGATGGAAAAATATCGGGGTTGGTTGGTACGCATACCCATATTCCGACGGCGGACGCGCATGTGATGCCGGGTGGTACGGCCTATTTGACCGATGCGGGAATGACGGGTGATTACAATAGCGTTATCGGCGTGGAAAAGGAAATCGCCATTCACCGTTTTGTCCGGAAAACTCCGGGTGAGAAGCTTCGGCCTGCGGGTGGAAAGGCCGCGCTGTGCGGTGCGTATATTGTGACCGATGATAAAACGGGTTTGGCTGAGCGCATAGAGCCGGTCAGGGTTGGGACGATTATTTCCGGTCATATTCCGGCAGTTTAGAACGCAAGGATGAATATGCAGTCTTCTATTTTAACCATGATCGGCAATACGCCCTTGATTGAATTGACGCGGTTTGACACTGGGCTTTGCCGCCTGTTCATCAAGATGGAGGGGCAAAATCCCGGTGGGTCGATTAAGGATCGCGTTGCCTTGTCGATGATTGCGGCGGCGGAAAAAGACGGAAGGCTGAAACCCGGTGGAACAATCGTCGAAGCGACGGCGGGGAATACGGGGTTGGGGCTGGCTTTGGTGGCCGCGCTCAAAGGGTATAAGGTCATTCTCGTTATTCCCGATAAGTTTGCACGGGAGAAGGTTTTGCATTGCGAGGGTCTGGGGGCGAAAATTATCTGGACACGATCGGACGTGACGAAGGGGCATCCTGAATATTATTCCGATATGGCGAAACGGATCGCGCAGGAAGAGGGCGCGTTTCATGTTAATCAGTTTGATAACCCGGCCAATCCGGAGGCGCATATTCGGGGGACAGCGCCAGAAATTTGGGCGCAGATGGGCGGTAAGGTTGATGCCGTGGTTTGCGGGATCGGATCGGGCGGGACGATGGCGGGGATGGCTCAATTTTTTGCCGTGCAGTCGCCGGGGACGGAGATGATTTTGGCCGATCCGGAGGGATCAAGTCTGGCCGGATTGGTGAATACGGGGAAGCCGGGGGAAAACCGCGCCTATAAGGTCGAGGGGATCGGGCAGGATTACGTGCCGGGAAATGTGGACATCAAGGCGATCAAAAAAGCCTATACTGTAACGGATGATGAGAGTTTTACGATGGTGCGTGACTTGCTGGCGCGGGAGGCTATTCTGGGCGGCACATCGACGGGCACGCTTTTGGCGGCGGCGTTAAAATATTGCCGGGAGCAGACAGAGCCGCGCCGCGTGGTCACGTTCCAGTGCGACCGGGGGGAGAAATATTTGGGGAAGGTTTTTGGGTGATGACTGATAAAAAATTGAGATTGTTGCGCTTTTTTAAGAGAGCGTTTTTTGTCATTCTGTTTTTTCTGTTGTTAGGATATTTGGCGTATTTTTCCTATTTTTCTTCTGTTCCTGAGCCGGAATATCCGTTGCAGTCTATAGAATCTCGTCTTTTCTTTGATGGCGGGAGTAAAGATGTCTATGTTGTTGATGCAAAAAATTCTGCGTATGTTTTTGGCTTGATTGCGGATGATCTTTATGAGAGTGGGGATTTTTTTAAGTTTTATTATACTCATTACGGGGTTCCGTATTTTCCTGCTAAGGGAGGAAAAAAAGAGAAAGAGGCTGTAGAGGTTTTACGACAGATAAGAAATGCGGAGATGAATTTAAGTTTTCAGGAAAAGAGAGAGCCTAATTTGTCTGTGATCCAATCTATTTTGGATGAACTGGAAAAAAGAAATCCAGAACAGAAATTTAATCCGTATGAAGGCTTTTGATTTTAATGGGAGAGTGATTATGTCTGATAGTAAAAAAGGATTTTCGACGCGGTGCATTCATGCGGGGCAAAGTGCCGATCCGACGACGGGGGCGGTGTCGATGCCGATTTATGCGACGTCCACCTATGCCCAATCGGGGCCGGGGGAGCACAAAGGATATGCCTATGCGCGCGGGCATAATGCCACGCGCTATGCGTTTGAGCGGTGTGTGGCCGATCTGGAAGATGGAAAAGCAGGGTTTGCGTTCGGGTCGGGTATGGCGGCGGCGGATGCTGTTTTGGATTTGTTGCCCGCCGGGGCGCATGTTGTGGCGTGCGATGATTTGTACGGCGGCAGTTACCGATTGTTCGAGCGCGTGCGCCGGGGTACTAGCGGCTTGGATTTCAGCTATGTCGATATGATGAAGCCGGGCGCGTTGGAGGCGGCGATACGGCCAGAAACGAAAATGATCTGGGTTGAGACGCCGACGAATCCCTTGCTCAAAATCATTGATCTGGAGATGGTGGCGGATGTTGCGCAAAAGAAAAAAATTCTTTCGGTGTGCGATAATACGTTCGCCAGCCCGCGCATTCAGAACCCCATTCATTTTGGAATCGATATTGTTTTTCATTCGGTCACGAAATATATCGGTGGGCATTCGGATGTTATTGCCGGAGCGGTTGTCGTTAATGACGACGGTCTGGCCGAGAAATTGAAATTTATCCAGAACTCGACGGGAGGAATTTTAGGGCCGTTTGATAGTTTTCTCGCGCTGCGCGGTGTGAAAACTCTGGATTTAAGAATGGAGCGGCATTGCGCCAATGCGATGAAGGTCGCGGAATATTTGACGACGCATAAGAAAATTTCCAAGGTGAATTATCCGGGGTTGGATCATCATCCCGGTCACGCGATTGCAAGGAAGCAAATGCGCGGCGGGTTCGGCGGCATGGTATCGGCCAGTATTAAGGGCGATTTGACGGCGGCCAAGAGAATGTTGTCTGCCTGCCGGTTGTTTACGCTGGCCGAGAGTCTTGGAGGGGTGGAAAGTTTGATTTCCCATCCGGCGTTGATGACCCATGCTTCGATCCCCAAGGAACAGCGGGAGGCGATTGGCATTGACGATGGTTTTATCCGGTTGTCGGTCGGGGTGGAGGATGTCGGTGATTTGATTAGTGATCTCGATCAGGCGTTGGGAGTGGTGTGATGCGTTCTTTCTATTGTTTGACCTGTTTGTTACATAATGTTTCGATAAGGCAGAAAAGCACATGATTAGCGTCGTTGTTCCCGTTAATAACGAAAAAGATAATATAAGGCCGCTTTTGGAGGAAATCCGCGAGGCGGCTCGGCGTGCGCCCATTACCGAGGCTGTTTATGTCGATGACGGGAGCGATGACGGGAGCGGGGCAGTGTTGCAGGGATTGTGCGCGGAGTTTTCTTTCTTGCGCGTGGTGCAGCACTCGGCGCGGTCGGGGCAATCGCTGGGGCTGTGGACGGGGATCAATGCGGCGACGGGGCCGATTATCGTGACATTGGACGGCGATGGGCAGAATAATCCGGCGGATATTCCGTTGCTGTTTGAGAAATATAAAATTCTGGCCGGGAATAACCCGAGAACCATGATTGCGGGGCAGAGGGCGAAGCGGAATGATAATCTTGTCCGGCGTTTGTCGTCGCGGGCGGCGAATAAAATCCGGGCGTTTATCTTGAAAGACGGGACGCGGGATACGGGGTGCAGTCTTAAACTATTTCGCCGGGAAGATTACTTGAGTTTGCCGTATTTTAACCACATGCATCGTTATTTGCCCGCGCTGATGAAGGCGCATTATGTGGCGGTCGCGCATGTTGATGTATCGCACAGGCCGAGGGAGCGGGGCGTTTCCAAATATGGGTTCTGGGGGCGGCTGGGCGTGGGTATTCTTGATCTTGCAGGGGCGTGGTGGTTGCTGAAACGGGCAAGGCCGGATATTAAGGTGGTTGAGATAACACCCGCGAAGGAAAAAATTCGTGAAATTGGACGTTGAACATATCTGGATTGCTGTTGGGCTGATCGGGCAGGCGATGTTTTTTATGCGCTTTCTGCTTCAATGGATTGCCTCGGAAAAGGCGAAGATGAGCGTCGTGCCTGAAGTGTTCTGGTATTTCAGCATTGCGGGCGCGGTGATATTGTTGGCCTATGCGATTTATAGGCAGGATCCGGTGTTTATTTTGGGGCAGAGCATGGGATTCCTGATTTATTTCCGCAATATTTACCTGATCCGGAAGAATGCAAATAGTGACAGTCTTGAGTAGTAAATCTCTTTTTTGTCATCCCCGCGAAAGCGGGGATCCATTTTGCAGCGAGCGCGAATTTTTTAAAATTGAGTTTATTCTATCCATGGATTCCCGCCTTCGCGGGAATGACGGTGGTGGTGGCGGGAATGACGGTGGTGGAGGCGGGAATGACGAATAGGGGTGTGTATGAATTTTATTCTTAAAGCCAGAAATGATGCCGTAGTGTTGGCAATTCTTTGTGTTTCTTTGACGCTGGCGGCGGTGTTTTTCCGGCCTGCGCTTCCCGTTGACGAGACGCGGTATTTGAGCGTGGCGTGGGAGATGTTTCTCAATCACAATTATTTCTTGCCCACCATGAATTTCCAGCCCTATCACCACAAACCGCCGTTGTTGTTTTGGCTGATAAATTTGTTCTGGAGTGTTTTTGGGGTGCATCGGTGGTCGGCGGTTCTGGCAGTTAGTGCCGTGAGCGCGGGATGTGTTTTTTGCCTTTCTCGTCTGATGCGGATTTTATTTCCCCGGCAAGTGGCGATGAATAAGCGATTGCCGTGGATTATGGTGGGGGCGGCGCCGTTCCTGATTTACGGCACGATTGTTATGTTTGATTTTACGTTGACCTTGTGTGTTTTGCTGGCGTGGATTTTTGCCGCAAAATTTATGACCGAACGGAAATGGTTTTATGCCGTTCCGGCAGGGTTGGCGATGGGGATGGGTGTTTTGGCAAAGGGGCCGGTGGTGGTTTTGTTTACACTGTTGCCCTTGCTATTTGCGCCGATGTGGCGGGAAGATTTGACGCCGCGGAAAAACTATTATCTTGGTTTGTTGGCGATGTTTTTGATTGCGCTCGGGCCGGTTTTGTTTTGGCTGGTTCCTGTTTACTTGAATACAAGCGCGGAATTTTTTGAGTGGCTGGTTTTGAGGCAGACGACGGGGCGGATGACCGGGAATTTCGGCGGGGCGCATGTGCAGCCGATTTATTTTTACGTGCCGATTTTTATCGCGTTGTTTGTGCCGTGGATTTTGTTCCCCTTGTTCTGGCAGAGGTTAAAAAATGCGGATAGGAGCGACGCGGTTTTGCGGTTTTGTTTTTTTGCTATTGTTCCGGCACTTGCCGTTTTTACGGCCATGAGCGGGAAGCAGCCTCATTATTTGGTTCCCTTGACGCCTTTTTGTGCTGTTTTGATTGCTAAATTTTTGGAGGATGTTGAATTGGCGCGGATCAAGCAGGTTGCCATTGTTATGGCGGTTTTGTTTGTGGCGGGGCAGGGGGTTGCGTCGGTTCAGCTTTTCCCGCGCTATGATTACACTCCGGTTGCCCGGATTATTGCCGAAAATCCGGATCGAGACTGGGCTTATGTGCCCAATTACCACGCTGAGCTTGGTTTTCTCGCCCGGATGGAGAAAATGGTGCATGAGCCGATAGATGTGCCAGCCTTGGCGGAATGGTTTGTAACCCATCCCGGCGGCATGGCCGTGGTGCGGCACAAGGACGCGGAGACCTTAAAGCCCTATAAGATATTGTATTCTATGGATTTTTCGAGTAATAAACGGGTGTCTGTTATTGAGTTGAGGCCGGAGACGCCCGCGCCATAAAGTTTTTGACATTTTGGCTGAAATCCTTATAGTCTGCCGCATTCCTGGGAAAGAGGGGGTTGTCAGTACCCCCCGTTGATCGCCCCTGTTGTTGTGGGCTTTCAAACCTGATGGTCAGCCGGGACAAAAAGAAAGATGGAGAAACACTATGAGTGGTAAGCGTATACAATCTAAACACAAGATCGACCGCCGTTTAGGGGAAAACCTCTGGGGTCGTCCGAAATCCCCCGTTAACACGCGCCAGACAGGCCCCGGTATGCACGGCGCCCGTCGCGGCAAGCCGACCGATTACGGGACGCAGTTGCGCGCTAAACAGAAATTGAAATCTTATTACGGTAACATTGGCGAGCGTCAGTTCCGCCGTTACTATCAGGAAGCCAGCCGTATGCGCGGCGACACCGGTCAGAATTTGATCGGCATTTTGGAGCGTCGTTTGGATGCGGTTGTTTACCGCGCCAAGTTCGTTCCGACAGTTTTCGCAGCGCGTCAATTGGTCAACCACTGTCACGTTACGGTGAATGGCAAGTCCGTCAATATTCCCTCGTATCTCGTGAAAGACGGTGATGTGATCGAAGTGCGTGAAAAATCCCGTAATATCCCGATGGTTATTGCCGCGAAAGACTTGGCCGAGCGCGAGATTCCCGAATATGTCACGGTTGATCCGGCGGCGTTTAAGGCGACATTCCTGCGTGCGCCTGCTCTTGAGGATGTGCCCTATGCTGTCCAGATGGAACCGCACCTCGTGGTCGAGTTCTATAGCCGATAAGAAATAAGCTGTAAGTTTTAAGTTTGTAAGCGGTAAGGAATGATATTCTTACCGCTTATTTCTTATTGTTTAAAGCTGTTAGCATGCCGTGGAAAGTACGGACTTCCTGTTCCGTCAATCCGCCGCGCATGAACATGGCGCGGATGTTGCGGAGCATGGTGGGTTTTTGATCGGGCGAGCGGAAAAAACCGCTCTCCTGTAATTCGGTTTCGAGGCGGATGAGGAGTTCGTCGAGTTTTTCGTGTGGGGCGGGGGGAGTTAAAGTTCCTCCCCCCTCTAACTCCCCCCTCGATGAGGGGGTAGGATTTTTTGTAAGCCATTCATAGGCCACCAGCAAGACCGATGAGGCGAGGTTGATCGAGGAGAAATCCGGATTGACGGGGATGGTCAGGATGGCGTGGCATAGCGCGACGTCATTGTTATTGAGGCCAGCGCGTTCGGGGCCGAAGACGAAGCCGGTTTTCATGTCATTGCTGAAATCCGCACCCATTTTTTCGATTGCCTCGGCGGGATTGAAAACGGGCTTTTCCATGCCCCGCGGGCGGGCGGTGGTGGCGAACAGAAAATGCATGTCTTTGACTGCTTCGACCAATGTTGGGAAGACTTTTGCCTCGATTTTATCCAGTGCCCCGGCGGACATATCAATCGCGGCCTGATTTGGCCAGCCATCGCGTGGGTTGACGATGCGTAAATCGGTGAGGCCGAAATTGAGCATAGCTCTGGCGCTGGCGCCGATATTTTCGCCCATCTGCGGGTCGACGAGGATGATAGCGGGGGTGTTGGACACGACAGGTTATGCCGCTTTTTTGGCGGAGAGGCGTTGTTTCACGGCTTCCGGTCCGATGAGGGGCAGCAAGTTTGCCAGTTCGGGGCCGTGATCCATGCCGGTGATGGCTTGACGCAGGGGCATGAAGAGCTGTTTGCCCTTGCGCCCGGTTTTTTCCTTCACGGCGTTGACCCAGATATTCCATGTTTCGGTCGTCCATGGCGGCGGGGGCAGGAGCGTGGTGGCTTCGGCGATGAAATCCGGCTCATCAATTCGTGGGGTAACGGGGCCTTTGGCAACGCTCCACCATTCCTTAAGGTCGGAAAGTTTTTGGAGGTTGGCGCGAACGGCCATCCAGAAATCTTCGTCCACGTCCGGCAATCCCATCTGTGTGAGGCGAACATTCACGTCGGAGAAAACCGTCTGGTGGATGATTTTTGAATTGAGGCGCAGAAGTTCATCGGGGTCGAATTTTGGCGTACCGCGAGAGAATTTGGAAAAATCAAAATTTTGAATGAGTGGGTCGAGATAGGTATAGGCCTCAATCGGGTCGGAGGTTCCGAGGCGCGCGAGCAGGGAATTGACCGCCATGGGTTCAAGCCCCTCGGTGTCGCGGATTTCCTGCATGCTCAGGGAACCAAGGCGTTTGGAGAGTTTGCCGCCTTCGCTATCTGAGATCAAAGGCAGGTGAACGAATTCCGGTGGCGTTCCGCCAAGCGCCTCGAACATTTGAATATGGGTGGCGGTGTTGGAGACGTGATCCTCGCCGCGCACGATGTGCGTGATGCGGAAATCCATGTCGTCGATGACTGAGCAGAGATGATAAAGCGGGCTGCCGTCCTCGCGGATGGCGACGGGGTCGGACATTTGTGCGCCGTCGAATTTGACTTCGCCCCGGATATGGTCGTTCCAGATAATCGGTTTGTGGTCGAGTTTGAAACGCCAGTGGGGTTTGCGGCCTTCGGCCTCGAAAGTTTTTTTCTGGTCGTCTGTGAGTTTCAGCGCGCCGCGATCATAAATGGGTGGCAGACCGCGCCCGAGTTGCGATTTGCGTTTGAGTGCGAGTTCTTCCGCCGTTTCATAGCAGGGATAGAGGCGGCCAGAGGATTTCAGTTTTTCGATTTCAACGGCGTAACGCTCTAAACGGTTTTTCTGGTTCGCCTTTTCATCCCACGGCAGGCCAAGCCAGATGAGGCTTTCCTCGATGGATTTTTCGTACTCGATTTTTGAGCGTTCAAAGTCGGTGTCGTCGATCCGCAGCAAAAAATGCCCGTTATGACGGCGGGCAAACAGCCATGTGACCAGCGCGGTGCGGGCATTGCCGACATGAAGCTGGCCTGTGGGCGAAGGGGCAAAACGAACGCGGACGGTCATGGAGCAATAAGCCTTAAGTAATAAGTTTTAAGTAAAAGATGGGTTAATCTAGCATCTTTGGCTCGGTTTTCAATGATTTTTGCTGGTCTAGAACCCGTTCGTCATCGGATAGCGGCGGTCGCGGGAGAGGGTGCGGGGGGTGGTTTTGGGGCCGGGGGCGCTTTGGCGGCGTTTATATTCGGCGCGGGTCAGCATGGCCTCTATTTTTTGCACGAGGGTACGGTCATGGCCTTGGGCGGCGGTTTCCTCAACGCCCATATCCCGTTCGATCAGGCATTTGAGGATTGCATCCAGTGTTTCGTAGGGGGGTAATGTGTCTTGATCCGTCTGGCCGGGTTTCAGTTCAGCGGTTGGGGCTTTGGTGATGCTGCGTGCTGGAATGACCGCGCCCTGTTCGTTGCGCCAGTTGGCCAGTTCATAGACGGTGGTTTTATAGACATCTTTCAGCACGTTGAAGCCGCCGCACATATCGCCGTAGAGCGTGGCGTAGCCGGTCGCCATTTCGGATTTGTTCCCGGTGGAGAGGAGCATTTTTCCATTCGTGTTAGAGAGCGCCATGAGGATGATGCCGCGAGCGCGGGATTGGATGTTTTCATGCGCCGTTCCCGCTGCGGGGATGTGGTTTTTAAGGGTTTGTTCGAGGGCGGCAACGGTGTCGGTGATGGGGATGGTGTCGAGTTTTATCTTGAGATTTTGCGCGAGGATTTCGGCGTCCTCCATGCTGTCATTTGATGTGTAGACGGACGGGAGGCGGACGCCGTGGACTTTATCCGCGCCGAGTGCGTCAACCGCGATGGCGGCGGATAAGGCGCTGTCGATGCCGCCGGACAGGCCGATCAAAATACCGGGGAAATTGTTTTTTGTAACGTAGTCGTGGAGGGCGAGGGTGAGGGCGTGGTAAATTTGCGCGGTTTCCCCCTCTCCCTCAATCCCTCTCCCTGAAGGGAGAGGGAAGTTGGCGGATAGGGTGGTGATGTTTTCCTTGAAGCCGGGGAGTTTCAACAGGATATTGCCATTTGAATCCAGTGCGAAGGAGTGGCCGTCGAACACCAGTTCATCCTGTCCGCCGATTTGATTGACGAAGAGGAGGGGGAGGCTGGTTTCGGTGACGCGAGCGCGGGCATGGCGCAGGCGGGTTTCGGTTTTGCCGATTTCAAAGGGCGAGGCGTGGGGGGCGATGAGGATTTCTGCGCCTTTGGATTTCAGGTGCGCGGCGACGTCCGGAAACCACATATCTTCGCAGACCATGATGCCGAGATTTGTGCCACGAAAGGGGACGGGGTCTGGCATTGGGCCGGATACAAAAATGCGCTTTTCATCGAATACGCCGTAATTCGGCAAATGATGCTTGGCGTGGGTGGCGATGATTGCGCCGTGCTCGATGACGTGAAAGGCGTTATAGGTTTTTCCATCCTTCACCCACGGCGCGGGGATGATGGCGGCGGATTTTTTGGTCTTGCAGAAGGCGATGAGTTTTTGGAGCGCGTTTTCGCAGTCTTTCAGGAAAGCGGGCTTTTTGATTAAATCCTCGGGCGGGTAGCCGCAGAGAACCATTTCGGGGAAAACGATGAGATCCGAGTTATCCGGCGCGGCATCCCACGCGGCGCAGATTTTTTTGACGTTATTCTCCAGCGCCCCGACGGTGGGGTTGATTTGTGCGAGGGTGATGTGGAGGGGGGATGTCAATTTATCTTTCCTGCATGTGTGATCTGGATATGTAGGGTATTTAGCCAATTGCTGTAGTTGTAAAAAACCATTTCATTATTGCTGGCATCACTTCAAAGGTGTAACTCAGAAGACAGTAAAGTGTGAGGGGTTTGTAGGGGATTAAGTTTCTGGAAGGAAAAATCCGTGCAAAAATATAGTTTAGGATAAGCGGGAAGAAGCAAATAGGAATCAAAATCAATAACCCTATTTTTATGTCGGGAGGGAATGGGATATAAAAAATTAAAACACTGAAGACACTGAAAATAAGGGCTATGTTAATACACATAATAAAAACTATGCTTGTTACCGTTATTATTTTTTTAGTACTTCTTTTCAGGAGCGGAGTTTTTTGTATTTCTTTGAAAAATAAGGTACGTGCGAGCGATGTTATAAGAGTTGCGCTGAGTATAGGAATAAAGAATATCAAATATTCTATAGCTATTATGTTGAAATAAAACATGGCAGTAAAAGAAAGAGCAAAAGTTATGTAGAAAACAATGAACGACAGTGTCAGTTTTAATATTTTTTTTGCTGTGTTTTGAGCTTCATTTTTCTGTTTGTCTAAGTATGTTTCCAGGATTGTATAAATTATGATTGCAAAAATAGTGCTGCCAATAATGTAGAAAAGTGCGGCCAATAAGTAGCAAATTTGGGCCGCTGGCCCGACGGTTGGAAGTTCGCTTGTTAAGTGCATAGCGTGTTCCTTTTACTCCGCCGCTGCCGCCGCCATGGGTTGGAAGGCGCCTTGTCGCAGGGCTTTCAGTTCGTCGGCGACGAGGAAGGCGAGTTCCAGAGATTGATTGGCATTCAAGCGTGGGTCGCAGTGGGTGTGGTAGCGGCTCGATAAATCCTCGTCCGTGATTTTCTCGGCGCCGCCGACGCATTCGGTGACGTTCTGGCCGGTCATCTCGAAATGAACGCCGCCGGGATGTGTCCCTTCCGCCTTGTGCACGGCGAAGAAGTTTTTGACCTCGCCCAGGATATGTTCAAAGCGGCGGGTTTTGTAGCCGTTCGAGGATTTGATGGTGTTGGCGTGCATGGGGTCGCACGCCCAGACAACCGTATTGCCGGATTTTTTTACGGCGCGGACGAGCGGCGGGAGTTTTTCCAGTACATTTTCATGCCCCATGCGGGCGATGAGTGTGAGGCGACCGGGGATATTCTCTGGGTTCAGGATGTCGATCAAGCGGAGCAGGTCGTCGGTTTTCATGTCTGGTGAGCATTTGAGGCCGACGGGGTTTTTGATGCCGCGCAGGAATTCGACTTGCGCGTGATCGAGTTGGTGTGTGCGTGCCCCGATCCAGAGTAAATGCGCGGAGGTGTCGTACCATTCGCCCGTGAGGGAGTCAGTGCGGGTCATGGCTTCCTCGTAGTTCAGCAGTAACGCTTCGTGCGAGGTGTAGAATTCCGTTTGTTTGATCGCGGGGACGGTTTCGCTGGTCACGCCGCAGGCGGCCATGAAGTTGAGGGCCTCGCTGATGCGGTTTGATAATTTCTGATAGCGTTCGATCAGGGGGCTGTCCTTGACGAATTCCAAGTTCCAGCCATGGACGCGGTGAAGGTCGGCATAGCCGCCGTCCGCAAAAGCGCGGAGCAGGTTTAATGTGGCCGCCGACTGGTTGTAGGATTTAATCATGCGTTCGGGGTCGTGGCGGCGGCTTTCGGGCGTGAAGTCAAAGCCGTTGATGTTGTCGCCCCGGTAGGCGGGCAGGGTGACGGAGCCTTGTGTTTCGGTGTCGCTGGAGCGCGGTTTGGCGAATTGCCCGGCGATGCGGCCGAGTTTCACCACGGGGAGCGATCCGGCATAGGTCAAGACCACGGCCATCTGGAGGATGACGCGAAACGTGTCGCGGATTTTCACCGCGCCGAATTCGGCGAAGCTTTCGGCGCAGTCGCCGCCCTGCAGCAGGAAGGCTTTGCCCTCGGCCACCGTGGCGAGGCGTTGCTGGAGGTTTCTGGCTTCACCTGCAAATACAAGCGGCGGCATCCGGGCGAGTTCGGTTTCTGCCCTTTTCAGGGCGGCTTGATCGTCGTAAACTGGCAGTTGCTGTACCGGTTTCGTTCTCCAGGAGGATGGTGTCCAGTTTTGCGTCATGGCCAATCTTTCATTAACTTCTTTGTTATAAAATCATCACTATATATAGCAATCCTGCGGCGCAAGCCAAGGGAATAAAGGGCATAAAAGCCCTGTTTCTTTATAGGTTTGGTCTTGTTTTCCACCAGAGGGCAGGATCAGTCGGTACAATCGGATCAGGGCGATAGAAGCGTTTTTATGGTTAATCATCCCGTTCGGGCGGTAAAAAATAACTGGGGGGCCAGACTCGGGGGGATTGCCCCGGTGCTTGCCTGCGTGCCGGAAGGAGCGCTTCCTGTTAGAGCGGCGTTTGAGGCAGTGCGTGCCGGGCTGGCCGGGGATGTTGAGTCTCTGAGGGGGCAATCGCGCTATATTTTTTCTTTTGAGGATCGCACGGGCGATGTTGTTGCCATGCTGCGGCGTTGGCATCGGGGGGAGTATGCACCGAGCTTGAGTGCGGTGTCTGTTCTGGGGATTGAGAATTTGGGTTTGGTGTTGCCGCCGGAAATTGAGAACGGCTTGCTGGTTGCCAGCATTTTAGGTGAGGTCGAGCATGGCGGCGCGTATCACAACAATCTGCATTTCAGGAAAGTTCTGCTTCAGGCGATGCGGATGGCTTTTGTTCATAACCGGATTTATGCAGGGACGGATTTGGCTTTTGACGGGCGTACAGCTGGGCTTTTGATGATGGCGGCCTGTATCCATGATCTGGGGCATGATGGAAAAGGGAATTATGTTGGTGGCGTTCTTGTTCCCGGACGGCTGGAGAAAAAATCGTTCGAGTTGGCAAGGCCATATCTGGAGCAGTGTGGTGTGAAGCCGGACGATTTGGAGATGGTTAGGGTTATGCTGAGATGTACAGATGTTGTGCCCTTGCGGAGTGCGAGCAGTCCGATCAACCAGATGAAAGCGGCGTATCGGTATCATTACGCTGGGGGCGACAATTTACAGTTTGACCCTGATTTTTCCATACTGCGGGATGACAAGGACTTGGTGATGCTGGCGGCGGTGTTGCATGAGGCCGACATCGCTACATCGGCGGGGCTTTCGTATGAGATGACGATTTTTGAAAGTGGCTTGTTTGAAAAAGAGAATGGCGGCGGTGTGCCGAGTCCATCCGATATTCTGGATTTTCTGGGCGAGGATGTATGCCAGGGGCAGATGACGACCGAGGCCGGAAAGGCATTATACAGTGATAATATGGCCAGAATTATCAAAGATGTGCGTAAGGATTTTGATGGGGGTAATCGTTCCTATCCCCCCTTAGAGAATTCTGTGTTTTTAAAACACAGTCCTGAGCATACGCCCTAATCTATTTTTCCCCATCGCCTGTGCAGCCAGAGCCAGTGCGCGGGAGCTTCCCGGATGTTTTTTTCAAAAAGAGCGTGAACGACGGAGATGACCTGTTCCGGAGGAAGCGGGTTTCCTTGGTCATCAAAAATTGTCAAAGGATCATGCACGATGATTTCAAACCGTGCGGCTCCTGTGCGCCGGGTTTGTGTCGGGATGAGGGGGCATTTGAATTTTTGAGCGAGCAGGACAAAGGCGGTATTGGTCATGGCCGGAATGCCGAAGAAGGGAACGGATAGACCTTCGTTGAATTTTTGGTCAACGAGGATGCCAAGAAATTCTTTGTTTTTCAGAGCCGTCATCAGGTCTTTTGCACTGGAGCGAGATTTGGGAAAACCCTTGATGCGTCCGTTCAGGCTGCGGGATTTTTCGAGAAGGCGGTCGCTGTAAGGATTGTTCGCGGCGCGGTAGGTCACATGTGCGGCCACGTTATGCTGTATCAGCAGGGTTGGGATGCTGATCTCCCAGTTGGCCAAATGCGCGCCGATGAAAATGCCGCCTTGTCCTTTTTTGATGACATCTTCGACAATGTGGCGATTGATAACGGTTACGTTTTTTGCGGCTATTTTTTCAAGATGCGGGTATTCCGCAAAGACGCGCCCTAGATTGTCCCACATGCCGATGATTGCTTTTTTTACACTTTCCGGCGAGAGTTCCGGCAGGGCGCGGGTTATGTTTTTTTGTGCTCTATCGGAAAAGGGATGAAAACGTCCGATAGTCCGCCCGATCATCCCGCCGATATTTGAGGCGGCCTCGGGTGAAAGGAGGCTGAAAAACCCGTAAGTGGCATACAGGATTGCGGCTTCGGCAAGAAAACGGATTTTTCTCATGGTGCGTGTTTCAGGCGTGATGTGAGGAATGCAGATAATTCCGACGGGCTTTCCCAGATCAATTTAACCTCTGCCGTGTGGACGGTGACGCCGGGTATTTTGGGCAGACGAAGGAAATCTTTGTGCGTGGTGACAAGTTCTGCCTCCCATTTCGTGGCTAGATCGTGGAGGGTTTTGAGGTCTTGTTCGGTGTAGGGGTGATGGTCGGAAAAGGAAATTGTTTTGACAATGTTCAGGCCTATTTTTTCCGAGAGGAAATTAAAAAATTTCTTTGGGTATCCCAGTCCGGCGAAGGCGAGATATTTTTTTGTTTTATCGAAGGCGATGGCGTTGCCGGGTTCGAGTTTTGCGCGGATGAGGGGTTTATCTTTTGGCAGAATGGCGGCGGTGTTTCTTTTGTCGTCGCCGATCAGGATGAAAATATCGGCGCGGGTCATGCCTTTTTCCAACGGCTCGCGCAGGGGGCCGGCGGGAATCATTTTTCCGTTTCCAAATCCCATTTCGCCGTTGATGACAACGATCTTGATGTCTTTATGGATGCCGGGGTTTTGCAGGCCGTCATCCATCAACACAAGGTCGGCGTTTTGTTTGAGTGCAAGTTGGACGCCTTGGGCGCGGTCGGCGGCGATGATCGTGGGGGCAAAGGCCGCGAGGATTAAGGCTTCGTCGCCTGTCGCCCATGAATCGTGACGCGCCGGATCAACCCGCAAAGGCCCGCGTTCGCCGCCGCCATAGCCGCGCAGCAGAAAAAACGGGTTTTTCGCCACCCCCGTTTCACGGAGGGTTTCCATCAGCGCAAGTGCCGTGGGGGTTTTCCCCGTGCCGCCCGCATTGATATTGCCGATACAGACAACGGGAATATCGGCTTTCTGCGGTGTTGCCGAACGCTGGTGCAGTTCATAGCCGATACGGTAAAGAAGGGAAAAAGGCGTGAGGATTTTTTCAATCGCCGGAACCGTTTCATTTTTTCTGTACCAGAAATCCGGGGTTTTCAGTTTCATAGTTGCACTGTTTTTTGTTTAGGCGAGAAATCAAGGAAAGGGTCGATTCTTTCGAGGATTTCATCGATGACTTTTGTTTTGGTCAGGGTAAAGTTGAGGGCATGTTTTTGAGCGGCCTCAAGTTTTTCAGGGTTGGAGAGGAAATCGTGCACAGATGAGGCCAGTTCGGATTCGTTTTTCAGGGAGAAGGCCACGCCAGCGTCATTCATTTCGTTATAGAGTTCTTTTTGAAACTGAACGCCGGGGCCGTGCAGGACGACGCAATTTAACTGTGCGGCTTCTATGGGGTTATGGCCGCCGCCGCCGTCATCGCTGAACGAGCGTCCGATGCAGGCCACAGGGGACAAGCGGTAGAAAAGGCCAAGTTCGCCGAATGTGTCGGCGATGTAAATGTCGGTATTCTCATCCGGCAGGTTTTTCTCTGCCCCGCGCAAGGACATCGCAAGATTGTATTTCTGGCAGGATTGAAGAATGGCGGCGCGTCTGTCCGGGTGGCGGGGGACGATGAGGGTTAAAAGGCCGGGAAAGGAATTTTTTAGTTTTTGGTGAATGCGGCAGGCCATTTCTTCTTCGCCTTTATGCGTGCTGGCGAAGAGCCAGAGCGGGCGGTTGTATGTTTTGGCGTGGAGGTTTTTTAGATAGTCGCTGGAAAATCCAAGTGGTTTTGCGCTGTATTTGATGTTTCCCGTAGAGGTGACATTTCCTGCGCCCAGCATTCTGTACCGGAGGGCTTCTTTTTCGCTTTGGGCGAGGATCAGGGAAAAGGCCGAGAGCATTTTTTGGGCGGATGATTTGATCCATGACCACCGGGAAAAAGATTTTTCCGAAAGGCGCGCATTGACGAGAATGGCCGGGATGTTCCGTTTTTTAATTGCCCCGAGCATGTTGGGCCAGAGTTCGGATTCCATCCAGAGTACGAGATTGGGTCGCCAGTGATCGAGAAAGGATTTTACCCACCGGGGATGATCGAGAGGGTAAAACTGGTGAATGACGTTTGAGGGCAGGTTTTTCTGCATCAGGGATGCCGATGAAACAGTGCCCGTTGTCATCAGGATGTGAAGCCCGGCATTTTTTTTTAGTAGTAAATCAAGAAGGATAAGGGCGGATTGTGCCTCACCGACGCTGGCGGCATGTATCCAGATCAAGGGAGAGGATGGCCGGGGGAGGCCGGGGGTTCCCTGTCTTTCGCCAAGGCGTGCGCCATGCTCCTTGCCCGAGGCAAGGCGGCGCGACAATAATGCCCGCAGCAGAGGTTCGCTCGATTGCGATATTGTTTTATAAAATTCAAGAGCGCACATACGCAAACTCTTTCAAGCCGTTGTTTCTTAAACAGTTATACGGCTATAGGCGATAAGTTTGCAATGATTATAGGGTTAATTGCTTTCGCATGTACCGGCATTCATACCCGTTGGAACGTAATGGCAGCCGGGCATGAGGCAGACTTTTTCCTTGTATTCTTTTGGCTCCGACTTTGAGCGTTTGACGGTGACCCCGGTTTCAACCTCGTGGCTGTATTGGGGGTCGCCGCAATTCGCCGGGTCGAGAAATTCCCGGTAGGAAATTACGTCATCTTCAGTCCACGGCGTGTTGGCGTTGACGGTGGCGACGTTGAACTCGTTTGTCCATTTTGCCACTCGCGCACAAGCCGTGGGGAGGAATCGTTTGTCGTTGTTGTCGCGGTAATGTTCAAAGGTGAAAAAACCATCGTTGGTCTGGTTGCTGATGAAGTCGATGCATTTTGCCTGTCTCCAGACTGTGGCCATGTTCGAGCAGGTATAGGTTCCGGCGGTGATTGCGCCGGGAGTGTAGTTGCCCGTGCCGCGTCCGCCGAGGAATGTATGGCTGAAATTTGCCGCGATATAGGTGTTGAGAGCTGAGCCGACAAGGGTTTGCAATGCGGTGGTCATGCTGTTCGCGGGCAGGACGGAACCCCAGCGGGTTGTGGTGCTGAACATGTTGGCGGATTCTTGTGCCAGAACGCCCATGATGCTGTCAAAACAGACATATTCCATGACGCTGTCAGGCTTGAAAATAAGGTTCTGGTTTTGGGTGATTTCCCGTTGGGCTTCGAGCCAGGCGCGGGATCTTAAAGAATCGTAATATTGGGGGTCGCAGGGGCTGGCGGCGATCCCGGCCAAGGCGACATGCGCCGTCGAGAGGCATACAAAAAATGCAAGAAAAACAATGAGTTTCCTCTTTGTTTGCAATGCTAGACCAAGGCTCGTTTGTTTTAAAAGTCTCAAGATGCTGTCCCCTAATTGAATTTTACAGGAAAAGAGGGGTCGGGTGCAAATAGCTTTTAAAAGCAGGCTTATGGCTCGCATGTTGATGAGTCCTTGTTGTAGAAGCAGCCGGGATTGGGGCAGAATTTGTCTTCAAACGGGGTGTTGGAGTCCAGTGTGACGTTTCCTTGGGCATCCCTGCTGAATTCCTTGTCATCCACCATTAGACCCGTGGGGATGGGGTCGGCGCAGGGGTCGGTATTATTTCCAGTCTTGGTAAGGTTGACGTAGCTGGGGTCAACCT
>JBASFN010000012.1:0-25471 GCA_049653045.1 Alphaproteobacteria bacterium | reverse complement strand
TTCTCGGAGACATCGATCAGTTCTTGGGTAACCTGCGTGCCGTTTTCGCAGGCTTCGGGCAGAAGGCGGGGGTCGTTGTCAATTAACTCGCTAAATTTCCAGAATCTGTCGTCGGTGACGATGTCGGTGCATTTTGCCAGATGGTAGACTTGATCCATGTAGGAGCAGTTATATCCACCGCCGCCGCCAGCCGCATAGTCAAGCGATTGCGCCGAGCCGCCGAGGAAGGTGTGCGAAAAATGGCCATCGATATATTCGGGGAGAACATCTTTTACAAGGACTTGAATGTGATCCCTCAGTCTGTCGGGTCCCATGTAGACATCGATGCTTACGCTGTCGATTGTATTATCGACGATTTTACCGGGGCCGACGACGCTGTCGATCGGGACGGTGGTCGGATGCCAGCGCGTCGATTCAGAAAAAATCAATGGAGCGTTCTGTACGTAGTGATCCGCTATTTGGTCGAAGCAGGTGTATTCAAGGATGCTGTCGGGTTTGCGGATCAGGACTTCGGATTTGATAATATCACGTTGTGATTGAAGAAAGGCGTTGGCGTATATCTGGTTCATCAGGTCGGCATCGCAGGCGCAGCCCTGGGCAGGGTTGGCCCCATCGCAGGGATCGCCGTTTGTGACGTTGGGTTGGTTCGGGGAGCCGGGCGCGGTTGGCCCGTCATCAGCGACGTCCGGGTCGTTTTCGGTAGCATCGACAATGCAGGGCAGGCCGGGAAGGCAGCAGTTTTGTTGGTTGTTATTTTGTCCGTTTCCATTCCCATTCCCATTCCCGTTTGCGTTATTGCAAACAGGGATGTTGCTGCAGATGTTACCGTTGCCTGCTCCGTTGTTGGTGTTGTTATTGTTGTTGCATTGGGCGTTGTTGCCGGCGTTGTTTCCGTTTCCATTTCCCGGTGCTATGCCGGCAAAAACCTGGGTGGGAAGGAATGCTAAAAGAAAGACAGCGCAAAAAACCGCGATACAGGATCGGCGTGTCTGAAAAATGTTCTTTTGAAATATGAAATCAATCATGGCGTCTTCCCGCCTATTATATACTTTGACTGCGCCGGTTCCCAGACATAAACGGTATAATCGTAGTCATTGGCTCCATTCTTGACGGTCAGGATGTCCCTGACCCCTTGTGAGGTGGTGTTGCCGAGCATGACAGAGCGTCCCTCTATTTCGCCGAGAAGGAGGATTGTATCATTGTTTTCCGAGAAGATTTTGAAAATGCAGTCATTGCCGGATATAGCGCAGCTTTCCTCGCGGAGGATAAATTCCTCAAGCCCGTCGCCGTTCAGATCGACAGGGGCGATCTGGTAGCTCGACAGGGGAAACGCCATGTTTTTTTGAAGGAAATTTCCTAAAGACAGGCTGGAGCTTTCGCGGATTTTCCCATTGAAATCAATCGGCTCCACCGCATTTGCCGATACAGGCGCAAACCACAGTAGGATAGACAATGAAAAAACCAGAATTCGCACAGTTTCGCCCTTATACCTTGAAACCCCGTATCCTTGATTTTAACAAATTAGAGCAGGGTGTGGCAAAGAGTTTGAAAAACAGTCTGTTTTATGGATTTAAGCGGCTTTTTCGCCCGGCAGGTCAACCGCCAGAATCGCCATATTGAAATCGAAGGAGGTTTCGCCGTCCTCTTCGTCCTTATAGATAGTGCCGATAAATTCGCCGTTTATGTCCACTTCGAGAGAATCAGCATTTTTACGCGCCTTCAGGTAAATCTTTGGATTGTTGAAGGTCGTTTGCATATAGGCTTGCAGCCTTGTGATTTCCGACGGTGTAAAGTTTGCCATTATTTAGTTCCCTATATGTTATGCGGCTTTTGAAACATTCAGCCCCTTGCTTACGCTGTCGTGGCAGGCTTTGGCAAGTATTTTTCTGTCACTGAAATCGCGGGCGCGGATCGGGGGGTGAAAGGTAACACGGAGGTGTGCCCCGGACGTTTTGGCAAAACGCCATAAATGTGCCGGCAGCCCCATTTCCATGCCCCGTGGCCACGCGTAGAGATCACTCTCATCCTTGGAATGCGGTTTTCCGCCGTCCACTTCGAGCAGGGAGAGGGTCACGGGCTGCACGAAAAGATTCTCATTGCCCTCGCCGAGTGCCAGTGTGAATAGGCTGGATTTGAAGGGGAGAACTTCGTTACCGCTGGTGGATGTGCCTTCGGGGAAAATAATCAGGCTGCGGCCAGAGGCAACCTTTTGGGCAAGGGCGTTTGTTTCTTTGGCAATGGCGGTGCGCTGGCGGTCGATGAATTCCGTTTGCTGGAGTTTGGAGAGAAAGCCGAATACGGGCCATTTTTCGACTTCGCTTTTGGCGACGAAAGAGGCGCGCAGGATGCTGCCGAGCAGGGGGACGTCGAGGTAAGAAAGGTGGTTCGACATGTAGAATGTCTGGCCATCCGTAAAGGGCGCGCCCGTTATTTCGTAGCGGATTCCAAAGATCATGCGCGTGCCGTTCTCCCATATCCATGGCAGGAGATAGGCGTGTTTGCCTTTGTGAAAGGCAAGGATGATCATTTGCGGTGGCACGCATAAAACGCACCAGAGCAAGAACGTCGCCACTTTCAAAGCGGCCTTAGTAGATTTCATCGGGGTCGCGGGTTTTCGGCAAGGGCGGGAACGGTTCGATGTTATCGCCGCCGGTTAGGGTTTTTTGAATCTTGCGTTCGTAATGTTTGCGGTAGCGGCTGCCGATCATGCTGGTTTGCATCAGGATGCAGACATCGGTTGTGTTGAATTGTTCGTCGATCACCGCGCCATCGCCGATCATCGCGCCAACGCGCAAATACCCCTTGATGAGCGGCGGGAGTTTTGTGAACGCGCGTTTGCGGTCGATGTCTTCCTTGGGGATAATGTTCATGTTGATGTAACGCCCCTTAAGCGCACGTGGACGCAATATTTCCGGCGCAAGGTGATAGTGGTGAAGGTAGGATAGGGGTGTTGATATATTCTTGATGTCCGTGCCGTGCAGCGATGCGCAGCCAAACAGCAGGTCGATTTTATGATCGGACATGTAATCGGCGATGCCTTGCCAGAGGAGTTGCATAACCGGGCGCGTGCGATATTCAGGCATGACGCAGGAGCGTCCGAGTTCAAGAAGAGAGTGCCCAGAGTCGAGCAGGGATGAAATGTCGAATTCAGTGCTGGTGTAAAACCCGCCAAATTTCATGGCCAAGTCACGGCGGAGCAGGCGGTATGTGCCGACAATTCTTTCGCCGCTTGGTGCGTTTTTATTCACAACGACGAGATGATCCGCATATTTGTCGAAGTCGTCACGGTCGAGGCGGATTGCGGCCAGTTCCATGTCTGGGGCGGCGGCGAGTTCCTCATAGAATACGCGGTAGCGGAGGCGTTGAGCCTCCTCTATTTCAGATTGGTTTTCTGCAAGCCGCACGGTAACAACGGGTGTACCTGGGACGGGGGCAGAAGGCTCGTTTGTGTCATCATTTTGCATTGGACGCTTCGCTGCTGTGCATTCTAAGCATTCGGTGGCCGGGGTCAAGATTATTAAGTATCAGGAGGGATGGCGTCCCCGAGAGGATTTGAACCTCCGGCCCCAGGTTTAGGAAACCTGTGCTCTATCCAGCTGAGCTACGGGAACATGCCTTCGCGTTCGTTTATAAACGGAAAGGAAGCAGGACGCAAATCTGTGAGTCTCAACCCTAGCGGACGTAGAGATGAACTTCGTTCGTTGCGGCCTCGGCACTCTCTTTGTGGGAGAGGTCGATATGGTCGAGCGGCAGGCCCATCTGGGTCAGGGTGCGAAGGACTTTTTCCGCATTGCGACGTGCCTTGGTGCTTTCAATCGCAACCTCGGCGGCGTTTCCGTTGGTCGGGTGGACGGCGACGAGATCGAAGTGGGCATCGGGGTAGCGTTGCAGGGCTTCGTTCACCGCGACATAGACGGGTTCTTCGTAGTTTACGTCGTTGCGGTCGAATTTAATTTTTACCAACATGCGCGGCCCGGATAATGGAGCCGGGCGGGGTGCTGCATAGGGTCTTGCTGATTCATATCCGTCTGATGCAACGGGCGCATTCGTGCCGAGCGATGCCTCTTGGTATGGCGTGGCCACCGAGGAGAATGGACGATTCGACAGGCTCTTGCCGTACAGGTCGCCATTGGAGACGGCCAGTGCCAAAGTCCGCAGGTTGTTGCGCTCGGAGCTTAGATATGTCGTTGTGCGTGTTACGTCGTCGTTCACGTTATTGAGGAGGCGTTCGATAATGACGATGGTGTTGTTGATGCCATCTTCCAGTTCGGAGAGGCGGACATGGTCTTCCTCAATCGCGCCAGACAGGCCATAGGCGGCGCGTACGGCCTCCAGAAGATAGGAGGCTTCGGATGAGGTTGTTGCCGTTTCTGCGGCGAGTTGGTTGAGCGTTGCGACACTGCTACCCAGATTTTCGAGGCTGGCTTCGGCCTGGGTGACGCGTTTCAACAGGCGCGGGTTGCCGGGAGTGGTTCCGGCCTGAAGCTGTGTGTTGATGGTGGCCACGGCGGCGTAATATTCGGCGGCTTTGCCTTCGCCCTCTCGTTGCAGGCTGTTTAGATTCGCCGAGAGCATGGTCACTTTATTCTGGAGGGCTTGAAGATCGGTGTTCAGTTCATCGACTTTTTTCGTGACGAGGGTTTGCGATGGCTCGAAATAAGTTTTTCCGCGCACCTGATCGGGCGTGATGTCTTTCATCTGCGCCGGTTTGCTGTAGATTTGATTCTTGAGTTCTTGGCTCATCGGATAGGATTCTATCTTTAGAGGCTTGGATACAGGCTGCGCCGATGCAGGGGGAGCACCGCACAAGACCAGCCCCAGCGTCAGGGCGAAAATGCTGCGAAAGGTCATTTGATTTCTCGACATTTAATAAACACTTACGTTCGTGGTTTTTTCGATGATTACGGAGATATGAAAGCTACTCTACGTAAAAGTCAACACCGGGCAAGCATCGCTTCTGAATCAGGTGAAGTCAAGCATCCTTAAGATTTTGTGCATAAATTTGTGTGAATCCATGAAAATTTGTGTGTTTATCGGTCTCTACAGGATTGCTTGCAATCGGTTTTCCTTTCGCGTAGTGTGCGCCTCGCTTTATAACCAAGCATCATACGCGCCCGTAGCTCAACGGATAGAGCATCTGACTACGGATCAGAAGGTTAGGGGTTCGAATCCCTTCGGGCGCGCCATTGGGTTCTTTGCAAATCTATTGTTTTCATAATAAACAGCACATTTGTATGGCAAAAGTTCATAACGGTCAGGCCAAGGTTTTCTTTTCTGCTATTCCCGTGTCACAAAAAAGGTGGACGCCAGAGGCAACTCTTGAGGATATAGAATTCCCTCTCTCGTGTTTTATGAATACTCCGCAATTTGAGGAAATTAAAAAGACGTATGGTAATCAAACATCAGTGTTTGTAAGGGGTGTGTTTTTCGGTAAGCCAAAGAAAACAGATCCAAGTGGCTCCCGAAATTTGACTCAGTGGGGGAAGATTGAGGTAGGAGATATTTGTGTTTCTCATCGGGATAAAAAACTTTTTTATGTGGGGTCTGTTTGTTATAGACCAAAAAATCTTGAAGATAACGGTTATATTATAGAGGCAATTAAAAAAAGTCGTCCTGACTATTATGAAGAAAATAAAAGAAAGGGGGAGAAACTTTTACATTATTTTCTTAAGGATACAGGTGTCTTTAAAGGTGACAGTCTTACAACTGAGGAATTGATAGATAACGGTATTATAACTGATCTAGGTAGCCTCCAAGGTTTACGTTTTTTTGAGGGGGAAGAGGCACAGAGAGTTTTGCAGTTAATGGGTGTTTTTGATTTGACGGCAGAAGATAAAATCAAAAATGACGCAGAGGAGGGGAGGCGCAAGGTATTAAGAGAGATTGATAGTCGTCAGGGGCAGGGTAAATTTAAGGATTCTTTGATGAAAGCGTATGGGGGGACGTGTGCGATTAGTGGTTGTAGCGTTAAAGAGGTTTTGGAAGCTGCGCATATTATTCCATACAAAGATATGCCAAACGACCAAGTGACAAATGGACTATTGTTACGTTCTGATCTGCATGTTTTGTTTGATCGCGATTTAATAAAAATTGATCCTGATACTTATACTGTAGAGATTGCCGAAGAGCTGGTTGAAACGGAATATGAGATATTTAATAACGAGAAGTTGTCGTTGCCAGAATTGCAAGAATATTGTCCAGCCCAGAACGCATTGCAGTTTCGCAAAAATAGATTGATTGAACGTGGGTAGGCGGTTCTGACTTCCGATCTGTTTGACGTAACACATTAAATAAAAAGTGGTAAAATTTCCCATTTTTCGGTTGACGCTATGAAAGTGGTGTGAGATAGGTGGTTCAGAATTTTTTTTATGAACCGTTTATTGAGGAGTTTTTCCATGCCCATTTCGCCAACCAAAGTTTTCCTGTCGTCCCTCGTTACCGATCCTGATGGTGGGTACAGCTTGATTTCCAATGATACGGGCGATTTGAATCAGACGGTTTTGATTCCATCTTCGACATGGCTGTCGGGTATTGCGGATCTGAACGGCGATTTGATCCCCGAGACGATCACGGGCGGGCCTGGCGATGATGATCGCTTTGTGAATGCGGGAAGAATATACGTTAATTTCGGGCAATCGACGGGCGGAACGGCGACATTGTTGCCAGATGAAATTAACGGGATTGTGATTGATGGTGTTAATCCGGGTGATCTGGCCGGGTCATCGGTTGGGTCGGTTGCGGATTTGAACGGTGATGGGCTGGCGGAGATTCTGGTTGGCGCGCCGATGATGGAAAACGGCGTGGCGACGGATCAGGGGGTTGCCTATGTGTTGTGGGGGCAATCTGTTGGTGGCGGTATTGATCTGGGTGACCCTTTGGCCGATGGCGGGGTTGATAACGGGCTTGGTTTTGCGATGACGGGGCAGGCGGCGGGTGACCGCGCCGGCGAAGCGATCACGGCGATTGGTGATCTGAACGGTGATGGCAAGGCGGAAATTCTTGTCGGTGCGTCTGGAAACGATGCGGGCGGTGCGGATGCCGGCGCGGCGTATGTTGTTTATGGCACGGCGAATGAAGCGACCATTGATTTGAATAACGTGGCCGCCGGGACGGGCGGATTCCGTATTGTCGGCCAGAATGCCGGGGATGGCGCAGGGCGCACCTTGGGCAGCGTTCACGATTTGAATGGCGATGGGAAAGATGAGATTTTGATCGGCGCGGCCGGATATGATAACGGCGCTATTAACAATGCGGGCGCGGTCTATGTCGCGTTTGGCCAGAGCGGTGGAACCGAGATCAATCTGGATAACGTGGCCGCCGGGACAGGTGGATTCCGTATTACGGGTGCGACCGCCGGAAGCGGTGTTGGGTCGGCCATATCTGGAGTTGGCGATATTAACGGCGATGGCTTGTCGGACATTTTGATTGCCGCACCGGGTCAGAACAAGGCCTATGTCGTTTTTGGAAAAAATAATACGAACGAGGTTTTGCTGTCGGATGTTGAGGCGGGGATTGGCGGATTTGCCATTACCGCACAGGCGGCGGGTGATCTGGTCGGGATGTCGGTTGCCGGGGGCGGGGATTTTAACCGCGACGGATTGGCGGATATTGTGATCGGCGCGCCGCATAACGCGGAAGGCGGGTTTAACGCCGGAGCGGTTTATATTGTTTGGGGCGGCGCAGGATCGACGGTTGATCTGTCGGCGGTGGCCACGGGCGCAGGCGGCGCAAAAATCGTCGGTACGTCGGGAAGTCTGACGGGTAGCAGTGTTGCGACGCTGGGCGATTTGAACGGCGACGGGGCATCTGATCTTATTCTTGGTCGTCCTGGTTTGAATGATGAGTCGGTCAGTATTATTTATGCGCCGACGCTCTGGCAGCCGGATGTGAATGTTTACGGCACGAACGGCGTGGATGTGATGGGATTTGGTTATGGCGGCGTTCACAAGATTGGCGATGGCGTGGATAATATCCTTGGCCTGAATGGCAACGACACCATCGATGCGGCAGGCGGCGACGATATTATTGATGGTGGTGCGGGCGCGGATGCCATGACGGGCGGCGCAGGCGATGATACCTATTATGTTGATAATGCCGGGGATACTGCAATTGAGATTGCTGGCGGCGGTACGGATACGGTTCTTGCGAGCGTCAGTCATGCGATTGGCGCGGAAGTTGAAAACCTGACCTTGATGGTTGCCGGTTTGACGGGCACGGGTAACGATCTGGTTAACACCATAACGGGAACGTCGGGTTCCGATACGCTGGATGGCGGTATTGGCGCGGACGTTATGAATGGCGGCCTTGGTAACGATACATATAAGGTCGATGATCTGAATGATGCCACGAATGACACGGGTGGAATCGATACGGTTGTTGCGTCTGTGGATTCGTATGTTCTTAATTCTTCTATCGAGAATCTGACGCTGGCGGGCGCGGCGCATATTGCTAATGGTAATGCGCTGGCAAACACCATTACCGGAACATCGGGCGCGGACATTATTGATGGCGCAGTCGGTGCGGACACGATGGTCGGCGGATTGGGTGATGATACCTATTATGTCGATAATGCACTCGACAGAACGACGGAAGCGGGCGGCGGCGGAACGGATACGGTTCTTGCAGGTGTTAGCTATACCTTGAATGGCGATGTTGAAAATCTGACCATGACGGTTGCCGGATTGGTTGGGACGGGGAACAGTCTTGCGAACAGCTTGATCGGAACGGATGGTGCGGACACGCTGGATGGTGCTGGCGGAGCCGATTCCATGAGCGGCGGTTCTGGTGATGACACATACAAGGTCGATAATATCGGCGATGTGGTGACCGAAGCGGTGGGCGGCGGTAATGATACCGTTATTACGAGCCTTGACGGGTTTGTCCTGACGGAAGGGGAGCTTGAGAACCTGACCCTGACGGGCGCGGCGCGTATCGCAACCGGGAATTCTTCTGTGAATATCCTGACGGGGACGCTTGGCGCGGATACGCTGGACGGAGCGGGCGGCGCAGACACCATGATTGGTCTTGCGGGTAATGATACCTATAAGGTTGATGATCTTGGCGATGTGACCACGGAAGTTGCCGGCGGCGGAATCGATACGGTTATTGCGACCGTTGATGGTTATGTCCTGAATGCCGAGGTTGAGAATTTGACGCTGGCAGGATTGGCGCGTACCGGAACGGGTAACGCACAGAATAACATCCTGATCGGAACAAGCGGCGTGGATACGCTGTATGGTCTTGACGGCAATGATGAACTGGATGGCGGTATCGGCGGCGATCATATGGAAGGCGGATTGGGTGATGATACCTATTACGTTGATGATCTGAACGACGTTGTTATCGAGGGGCTTGATGGCGGCTTTGACAAGGTTGTTACAAATTTCAACTATGTTCTGGCCGACAATATTGAATCGGCGCGGATTACCGGAACCGGGCATAGCTTGATCGGGAATAGCGGGCATAACCATCTTGCCGGGGAGTCTGGTGACGACCTTATTGACGGCGGCGAGGGCGATGACATTGAGCTTGGCGGCGATGGCGACGATCATTTGATTTCGCACTCTGGAAGCGATTCTATGTCCGGCGGTAGCGGCGATGACGTTTACGAGATTCACGGCGGCAGCGCACATATCGAGGACTTCCATGGCCATGATACGATTGATGCGAGTGGCGCGACGGGCAATAGTTACATTGATCTGAGCGGGAATACCGTTTCGCATGTTCAGGGGCAGGATTGTTATATCGGACAGGGGGGCACGACCTTTGCGCCGCTTGACGTTCAGTTCCTGCAGGATTTAACGGGATCGTTTGCGGACGATATTGCGAATGTTAAAACACTGGTTCCCTCCATCGTTTCGGCGATGCAGGCGGTTCAGGCGAACAGCACGTTTGGCGTTTCTTCCTTTGTTGACAAGGCCGTGAGTCCGTTTGGTGCGCCCGGTGAGTGGGTTTACAAGCAGCATTTGGGATTGACGTCTGATGCTGTTGCATTGGGTGCGGCGTATAGCGCGTTGACCACGAATAACGGTATGGACATTGCGGAATCGCAGATTGAATCCTTGATGCATCTTGCGTTGCATTCGGCGGAGGTTGGTTTCCGCCCGGATTCTGCGCGGTTTGTCGTTCTGTTTACGGATGCCCCGTTCCACGTTGCCGGTGACGGCGCGGCGGGTGGAATTACGAATCCGAACAATGGCGATGGGGTTCTGGATGGTGCTGTGCCGGGTACGGGTGAAGATTATCCGTTCATTGCACAGGTGAAATCTGCGCTGGAGGCGGCGAATATCATTCCGATCTTTGCGATTGCAGGCGGACATGAAGCGACCTATCAGGGGTTGGTTACAGGTCTTGGACGCGGTACGGTTGTGACGTTGACATCGAACAGCTCGAACGTCGTTGCGGCGATTACGGCTGGTTTGACCGCGGCGACCGTGACGCATATCGAGGATGTTTACGGCGGAACCGGCGACGATACGATGCACGGCAATGATGGTAACAATCATATCGGCGGAAATTCCGGCAATGACACCATGTATGGCGGCGGCGGTGACGATACGATGGATGGCGGTGAAGGGTTTGACGATACCGTTACCTATGCTACGGCTGCGGCTGGTGTCATTGTCAACCTGACGACGGGCACAGCTTCGGGCGAGGGGACGGATACTCTGGTTGGTGTTGAAAACATCATCGGTTCCGGCTTTGATGACGTTCTGACCGGAAACGCGACGACCAACGATCTGTTCGGCGGCGAAGGGAATGATGTTCTGGCCGGACGCGCCGATGGCGATCTTCTGGATGGCGGCAATGGCATCGATACGGCGGATTACAGCGCATCGACCCAGCGTGTCCTGATTGATCTTCAGAACGGCACGGCGTCCTCCGGTGAGGCGCAGGGGGATGTTCTGGTTGGGATCGAAAATATTATCGGTTCCGACGTTGCCGGAGGCGGTAAGGATACGATCTATGGTAACTCTGGCGTGAATGTCATTTCCGGTCTTAACGGCGATGATATTATCGAGGGCGGTGCAGGCGGCGACATTATGGATGGCGGTGCGGGATGGGACACGGCGCGGTATACGCGCTCTCTTTCCGGCGTGACTGTCAACCTCGAAACCAATGTCAATACGGGCGGCGATGCGCAGGACGATCAGTTGTCGAACTTTGAAGCCGTGTATGGATCCAACCATATCGACAACATCACCGGCAGTGTGAATGCGGATACGCTGAATGGCGCGGGTGGTAATGACATTATCAATGGCGGCTTGGGCAATGATACGCTTCTCGGTGCGGCCGGAAACGATACGCTGAATGGCGGCGAAGGTGTTGATACCGCCAGCTATGCGTTTGTCGGTACGGGCGTTGTTGTCAACTTAGCAACCGGAACGGCAACGGGCGAGGGCAGCGATACGTTGTCTTTGATCGAGAATGTCACCGGGTCGGGCTTTAACGATACGCTCACGGGCGATACCAATGCCAACGCGTTATTGGGCGGCAATGGCAATGATACGTTTGTTGGCGGTGCGGGCGGCGATACGCTGAACGGCGGCAATGGCGTTGATACGGCAAACTACAGCACGTCGTCGGCCAAGGTTGTTATTGATCTTCAGAACGGGACGGCATCTGGCGGCGACGCGCAAGGTGACATCTTGATCGGGATTGAAAATATCGTTGGTTCCAACATCATTGGCGGCGCGCAGGATACGATTTACGGCAATGCCAGCGCGAACAATATTTCCGGTCTTGCCGGGGATGACATTATCGAGGGCGGCGCGGGTAGCGATGTTCTGGATGGTGGCGCGGGTTGGGACACGGTGCGGTATACGCGCTCGGCCACTGGCGTGACGGTCAACCTCGAAACCAATGTCAATACGGGCGGCGACGCGCAAGGCGATCAGTTGTCGAACTTTGAGGCTGTTTACGGCTCCAATCATATCGACAATATCACCGGCGGCGTGAATGCGGATGTTCTGAATGGTGCGGGTGGTAACGACGTTATCAATGGCGGCGCGGGTAATGATACGCTCCTTGGTGCGGCCGGAAACGACACGCTGAATGGCGGGGCGAATATTGATACCGCCAGTTATGCATTCTCTGGCACGGGTGTTGTTGTCAATTTAGCGACCGGAACAGCAACGGGCGAGGGCAGCGATACATTGTCCTTGATCGAAAATGTGATTGGATCGGGTAATATCGACAGCTTGATCGGCGATGGTAATGCCAACACGCTGAATGGCGGCGCAGGCAATGACCTTTTGTATGGTGCGGGCGGGCTGGATACCTTGATTGGCGGTCTTGGCGCGGACACGTTTGTGTTTGAAGCCGCCAGCGCGTTCAGCAACATCGATAAAATTAACGATTTCAGCGTCGTTCAGGGTGATAAAATTGACCTTAACGATGTTCTGGACGTTGCCTTTGATCCTCTGACGAGCGTTATTTCGGATTTCGTCAATTTCACGAATGCCGGTGCAAACTCGGTCATGTCGATTGACGTTGACGGAAGCGGCGCGGCGTTTGGTTTTGTGGATGTGGCGACGGTCAATGGTGTGCTGAACCTTGACGAGCAAGCTCTTTACACCGGCGGTAACTTGCTGGTGGCCTAAAACAACCGGAGTGTTTCCCCTGTTTTAGGGGCTTCGGCAATTGAACGATGGCCTGCCTGCGGACTACGGGCAGGCCATCGGCGTTTTTCCTATATTTTTCTTGCAACAGGCCAAAAAACGGCTTAATTCTGGCCTATACAGAGATTTAACCCCTTTATTTTATGAGGAACATATGTCATTTGGACTTGCAGAATATATCTGGTTGGATGGGGGCATTCCCACACGGTGTATGCGCTCGAAGGCGCGTGCCGTAAAAGTAAGTAAAAATCCTAAAATCGAGGAGTTTCCGGAGTGGAGCTTTGATGGGTCTTCGACTCAGCAGGCCGTCGGACATGATTCCGATTGTATCCTGAAGCCCGCCGCTTTTTGTCCTGATCCAATCCGGGGCGCGGGTAATTATCTTGTGATGTGCGAGGTGATGAACCCTGATGGTACGCCGCATGCGTCCAATTCGCGCGCGCAGCTTCGCGCCGTTCTTGATGCCGGAGCCGACAAGCAAGATCCGTGGTGCGGTTTCGAGCAGGAATATACCTTTTTCAAGGGTCGTCAACCGATGGGGTGGCCGGAATATGGATTTCCCAAGCCGCAGGGGCCTTATTACTGCGGCGTTGGCGCAGACGAGGCGTTTGGCCGTCCGATTGTTGAGAAGCACGCGCAAATCTGTATGGAAGCGGGTCTTCTTTATTACGGGCTGAATGCCGAGGTTATGCCCGGTCAGTGGGAATTCCAGATTGGTTATCGTGGCGATTCAACCGAATCGTCGGGCGCGATGGCGATGTGCGACCAGACATGGATTGGCCGTTGGCTTCTCTGCCGGGTGGCCGAGGATTTTGGCGTTATGGTTTCCTTTGATAACAAACCCGTGAAGGGCGATTGGAACGGAACCGGGATGCACACCAACTTCTCGACCAAGGACACCCGCGATCCGGCAAAGGGTAAGGCTGCGATCAAGGCCGCAACTGATGCGCTGGCCAAGAAGCACAAGGAGCATATTGCTCTTTATGGTGCGAACCTCGCCGAGCGTTTGACCGGGGCGCATGAGACCTGCGACATCAACACGTTCCGCGTGGGCGATGCCGACCGGGGGTCGTCGATCCGTATTCCCAAGCCCGTTGCGATTAAGGGGTATGGTTATTTTGAAGACCGCCGCCCCGGCGCGAATGCCGATCCGTATTTGGTGACGGCGCGCCTTTGCACGACGGTTTGCGGTATCCAGGAGTCGATTATGAAGTTTTCTTCATGGCCGCGCACAGATGTCCAGCTTTCCGAAGCCGCCGAGTAGTTGGCAGGCGTTTTAATCCATTTAAAAAGAGCACCTTTGCGGGTGCTCTTTTTTTTATGTGGTTTATGAGGTCAGCACTTAAATGATGTATGCCTCAATAGATTCCCCGTCACGCTCTGCAAAGATTTGTTTGCAAATGTTTGCGGCTTTTTCTCTGTCTTTTTGGTGCGTGTGGCTTAGCACCTGGTCAAATCGGCTAAATCCGAAGTTATTGCGTGCGTCTGTGGCTGTAACAATTTTTTCCTCAATCAGGAGAGAAATGACATCCAGTGATTTTTCGTAGAGTTCTCGATCTTCTGTAAACTGACTCAGATCAAGGGCAACCACCAGTTCGGTCTGGGTTCCGTTTGGCCGAAGTGTTGCGGGGGTTGAGAGGCCTTCCCGGATCTTTCGGTCAATTCCGGATTCCATCATTTGGTTCGCCAAGGGATGATCGGTGCTTATTTGGAAGTAAAGAGCATCAACGGGCGTGTTCGGCGTTAGTTTTTCCTGAAGCAGGATGCCGGGGCGATCCGTGCGTTCGATTTTCATTGCAAGCTTGTCGCTTGCCGCGTCGTTAAACTTCATAATGGTCTCCCTGTAGAGTTAGTTTTTTATGTGGAATGGAAAATCACATAAAGGAGCCAAAATAACAATAAAAAAATTCAAAACCCCTCGAATTTATATTATGAAAAACAAATCTATTCAAAGTTTTAACCAATTTTGACTAGCGTAGAAGGTGAAGAAATTCATTTGCACGGACGATTCGCCAAAATGACGCCTGATAATAAAGACACAAAGAAGAGCAAAACCAGCGCGACCATCGAAAGTCTTGAGATGGAGCTTATGGACATGGAGCGTGTTTTGAGGGAGGACATCTCCCAGAAGAAAAAGTCTGAAAAAGGCTCAGCAGAGGATATATCGTCGGCGCATAATGCGGCGTCTGCAAAGCCGTCTGCCCCGAAGGTTGAGTCATCGCTGCCGGTTCAATACCAGAAGCCCCAGCAGAAACGCGAAAATACCGGGCAGGAACTGAAGACATATTCTACCGGCCTGCAAAAGGCGGAGGAATCCGATAGTGAAGTCCGGAAAAAGGGGCGTATGGGCGACCGGATGGTCGATCAAGGCCTGATTACCGAGGGGCAGTTGAATGTCGCCCTGCAGGAAAAGAATATTTCCGGAAAAATGCTTGGCGAGATTTTGGTGGAGCTTGGGTTCATCACCGAAGATACGCTTATTAAATTTATGGCGCAGTCGTCGGGGTTCGAGTTATTTGACCCGGCGCATACGATTGTGGATGGTGATGCGCTGTCGCTTCTTGATAAGGATACCGCCCAGCGTTATAAGATGTTACCGATTTCCAAGACCGGGGATGAGCTTCGTGTGGCGATGGCCGACCCGTATGACGTGGTTGCGCTGGATACACTTCGCAGGTTCTTGCAAAAAAACATTCAAATCAAGCCTTTAGTGACGACAGCTAAAGTTCTTTCTGAGGCAATTGATGCGGCATACGGATATGCAAGCTCCATCAATGCTATATTGAAGGAACTTGAAGCAACAAAAGAGCAAAAGGACGTTGCCAGCCTCAAGGAAAATGAAGCGTATTCCCACCCGATTGTCCGTTTGGTGAATGCGTTGTTGTTTGAGGCGGTCAAGATGGGCGCGTCTGACCTGCACTTTGAACCGGAAGAGAATTTCGTGCGTCTTCGATACCGTCTCGACGGCGAGATGTTTACGGCGCAAATTCTGCACCGTCAATACTGGAACGGTATTTCCCAGCGTATCAAGATCATGTCCAATATGAATATTGCCGACAAGATGAGCGCGCAGGACGGGCGGTTTGGTTTGAATGTTGGCGGGCGGGCTGCTGATTTCCGGGTTTCGTCGCTGCCGACCGTGCATGGGGAGAATATCGTTCTCCGGGTTCTGGACAAAAGTGCCAGTATTATGCCGCTCAGCAAGTTGGGGTTCAGCCAGCACAATCTTGACCTTATCAAGCGGTCGCAGGATAAGCCCGAGGGGATTATCATTGTCACAGGCCCGACGGGTTCCGGTAAGACGACGTCGCTTTATTCCATGCTGAATGAAATCAATACGGTTGATGTCAATATCCAGACGCTTGAAGACCCGGTTGAATATTCGCTCGGGATGATCCGTCAGACCCATGTGCGGGAAGGGATTTTGGAGTTTGCCGAAGGGGTGAAGGCGTTGCTCCGTCAAGACCCGGACATCATCTTTATCGGGGAAATTCGTTATGGAACGACGGCGGAGATGGCCTTGAAGGCCTCTATGACGGGTCACCAAGTTTATACGACGCTTCACACCAACGATTCTTTTGGTGCTATTCCGCGCTTGATGGATTTGGGGATGAAGCCGGGAATGATTGCCGGTTCGATTATTTCGGTTTTTGCCCAGCGATTGACCCGTGTGCTGTGCCCGAATTGTAAGGTTTCCTATACCGCCAGTGAGGAAGAGTGCCAGATTATGAAGGTTGATCCTGCATCGCCGCCCCAGATTTATAAAGCCAGACAGGGCGGATGCGATATGTGCAGCGGGCAGGGATATAAGGGCCGTATCGCCGTTGTTGAGATTCTTTATTTTGATGAAGATCTCGATTTATTGCTGGCGGGGGGCGCATCAAAGGCCGAGTTGAAAATGCTGGCCGTGAAAAAAGGCTTTAAAAGCATGAAGGACGATGGCATTCTGAAGGTGCTGGAGGGAATCACCGACCTTCAGGCTCTCTCCAAGGTTGTCGATATTCACAGGTAGCTTTTACCTGCCCGCCACATTCTCTCGATTAAAAGTCATGGAACGCTATAAATACAGAGCAATTAACGAAAACGGGCGGCATATCAGGGGCGTGGTGTCGGCCGCGAACGAGCGTGATTTGTATTCCCAGCTTCAGTCGGCGGGACTGGAGTTGATTGATTGCAGGATGCTGAATGCCGAGAGCAAGTCGCCTTTTGCCGGGCTTGGGGGCAAGCGCGTCAAAATTCGTGATTTGATTCAGTTTTTTGTTCATATGGAGCAAATGCAGAGCGCGGGAGTTCCTTTGCTCGACTCGCTGGCTGATATTCGGGATACGACAGAAAATACCCGGATGCGGGACATGATGTCGGAAATTTACCGGGATGTTTCGGATGGTGGATCGTTGTCGGAGTCGCTGGCCAAGCATCCCAAGGTTTTTCACAATTTATACATCTCCCTTATTAAGGCCGGGGAGGATACGGGCGATTTGACGTCATCGTATTTGCAATTGGTGAAATATCTGAAGTGGGTTGCCGATATGCAATCCAAGATCAAAAAGGCCATGACGTATCCGATTATCGTTCTGGTTGTCGTTCTTGTGACGATCGTTGTGATGATGGGGATTGTTGTGCCCCAGATTGTCGATTTCATCCGGAATATGGATCGGGAGTTGGGTTTTGTAACGACGTCCTTGATTGCCACGTCGGATTTTTTCAAAAATCCGCTCTTTCATATTTTTTCGCTGCCGGTTCCCGGAGGGGTGATTGTTTTGATAACGCCGCTCGTCTTTTTTGCCGTTATTCATACGATGAGTTCGTTGTCTGATGATTTTGCTTACCGGGTCGATGCTGTGAAATTACGGCTGCCGGTTTTTGGCGTTTTGATCCGGAAAATCAGCGTGGCGCGGTATTGTCAGACGTTTGGTGCTCTGTTCGCCAGCGGCGTTGATATTATTGGTGCGCTGAGATCGTCGCGGGAGACGGTGACAAATCTGGTTCTGCTTGAGGCGATGGAGCGGGTTGAGAAGCATGTTCAATCCGGCAGTCCGCTATCTGAGGCGTTTAATTATTCCGGTGAGTTTCCCAGCATGGTCGTGCGGATGCTGAAGATCGGTGAGGAATCGGGAAATTTGACTGTCGTTCTGGAGCAGGTTTCAGAATTTTATACAAAAGACGTTGATGAGATGGTTGCGGCGATGATTGCCATTATTGAGCCGACTTTGACCGCGTTGCTCGGGATTATCATTTTGTGGATTGCGGCCGGTGTGTTTGGCCCGATTTATGCGATGATTGGTGAGTTGCAGATTTAAGGGGTGTGTTTTGTGCCGGGGTAAAACCGGGTCTTACAGGATAGCCCCAGAGTGTGATAGTATGGGATCGGGGAGACTATTCGGCCCTGTCCTTTTTGGTGTCTAGAAATTCGTTTGCCAGGTGTTTCTGATGGATTTTCCATTATTGTCTTCGGGTCGTACCGTTATGCTCGTTACTGACGAGGCGGCGTTTATTTATGCGGTCAGTTCCAGAGGGGCTCGGTTAGTCGAGAGCGTGCCGTGGGATTCGGAAAATTTTGAAAAAAATGTTGCCGGGATCCTTAAAAAGGATTGCGGCGGCAAGCCCGTTATCGTTTTAAACGATATGGTTGAGCAGCATTACCGCAAGGAAAAAATTCTGAAGGCCGGCGTTGGCGTGATGGATCGATCAGGGATGCTGAAAAGAAAGCTTAACATGGCTTTCCCGAATTATCCCGTGAAGGCTAGTTTTCCCTTAAAGGAAAAGCCGCCGAAGACGGACAAGAAGGGTGCATCGACTCTGCATATTTTTGCCGCGCTTCCTGATTCCAACCAGCTTTCTGCCTCCGTCAGCACCGTTAATCGATCTCTTGTTTCGCTGACCGGGTTTGGTTTGTTGCCGATTGAATCGTCGGACATGGTTAAAACATTGTCTGCGAAGTTGACCAAGAAGGCTGAGCCGAAATGTCGGTGGGTGTTGTTTATCGGACAGCATAAGAGCGGTGGGCTTCGTCAGATCGTTACGAAGAATGGCGAGTTGGCCTTGACGCGTATGACGCCGGTTGTTGACAATGATAATGATGTCGATGCATGGGCCAGTCAGGTGCATCAGGAATTCAAGGCGACGATGAGTTATTTGACCCGTTTTGGTTTTCAGCAGGAGGACGGGCTGCATGTCATTGTCATGGCGAATTCGGCGGCTGGGGAAGCGATTGAGGCGAAAATTGAAGAGTCGTGTAAATATACGGCTTTGACGTCTGCGGAGGCGGCGCGTCTGTTGGGGTTCTCGGTCGGGGCGCAGGATGATTTCAGATATGCCGATCCCTTGCATGTTGGATGGGTTGCCAAGAAAAGAAGTTTGATATTGCCGATGCGGGCTTCCCGTATCGATGAGGTTTCCCGACCGCGTCAGACGGCTCTTGCCGCGACGGTTATTCTTGGGTTGGGACTTGGGTTTCTCGGGGTTCAAATTGTCGGGGCTGTTTCATCGCTTGCCGGGATTAACTCGGAGATTGACCAGATGAATAGCAGTCTTGCCGGGATCAATGTGCAGTATGAGAAAGAGGTTAAACGTAAGGAAGCCTTGGGTTTTGATATAAGGCTTGTTCAAAGCTCGATCGCTGTGCGGACGGCTTTGGAGAAAGACAATATAAAGGTGTTGAGCGCGTTGAATGGTGTCGGCCGTGCGCTCGGCAGGGATTTGAGGCTGGATAGGATTACGTTGAGCCGTCCGCAGGGCGGGGTGGTTGGGGCTGTTATGGGGATCGCGCAAGGACAGGCTTCGCCGCCTTTGTACGAGGCCGTTTTGCAGATGACATATCCGAGCACGACGAATGTTGATAAAGGTAATCAGGAGGTTAGTGAGCTGAAGGACAGGCTTATGAAGACCTTGCCCGGTCATACCGTTGAGGTAACAAAATTTTTGAAGGATTATGAGTATGTAGAGGAGGTTGTTGTGGAAACCGGCGACCTTGAACGTAAGGACGTTAATCAGGACTTTGTAGCGGAGATACTCATTAAAGGCCCGTCCGTTGGCGCACAGGAGGCTTCCCAATGATTAGCGTTCTTGGTTTTCGGCGTATTGTGATATTGGCGGTTTTTTTGGGGTTGAATGCGTTCTTCGGGGCGTTTTTATACCTGTATTTATATCCGCAAAAGATCAGCAAGCAGGCGGAGCTTTCCGCGCTTAAAGGGAAAATTTCGACGGTTCAGTCTGATATAAGCCGGATGCAGGTGGAGTTTGACCAGTTGTCCAGCCAGCAGGCCGAGTTTGAAAAGCTGCGCGCCCATGGGTTCTTCAACAATCAGGATCGGCAAAAGGGCGAGCAAATATTCAAGAAGATACAGGAGCAGTCGGGTGTGATTTCGGCGGCCGCTTCGATGCAAAAATATGTCGTTGAGGAGAATGCCGAGGCGCAGAAGTCGGAGCATAAGGTGTTGGCCAGCCGGATCAATATCAAGATCAAGGCTGTCGATGATATAGATGTGTATCGCTATATTTATCTCGTGGAAAAGTTTTTCCCCGGATATATCACCGTTCACAAGATGACGATGGAGCGTAAGGCCGAGGTAACCGGGACGGTTCTGCGCGGTATTGCCAGTGGTACAAAGCCCGAGTTGGTGAATGCGGAGATTGATGTCGAGTGGCGGACGATGTTGCCCCAGGCGGAGGTCGCCGCGGCGCAAGGTCTCAATCAGGGAGCGGCTCAATGACCCGGATGTTTTCTTTTCGTTGTGGGTGTGCTTTGGCGTTTTTCGCCGGAGTTTTGGTTGTGCCCGGTCTGGCGGGGCAGGCGGCAGCGCAAGATGTTGCGCCGGCAGGCGTATCTTCGGCGGTCACTCAAGCCCCAGTTGTGGCGGCGGCGGCGGTTCCGGCAACGCTGACTGCGGTTGTAGAAAGTGGCGAGCTTGATCCAAACAAAATTCCATCAGTTTTGTTCACCTATTGGGAGCATACGGCTATTGCGGATGCAAAAAGTTCGATCGGAGCTGTGCGTCCGCCCACGGAAGAAGAGTTGATGCGCGACCTTAAGACCAAGCAGGTTGATAAGGTGAAGCCGCCGCCCGAGGAGCGCGATATCAGGCTTGGCGGCATTGTGTATGTCACCAACGATGACTGGACGGTCTGGTTGAACGGCAAGCGCGTCACGCCAGATGCCATTCCGAGTGAGGTTCTCGATTTGAAGGTGCGCAAAGAATATATCGAGATGAAGTGGTTTGATGATTATACAAATCAGATTTTCCCGATCCGTTTGCGCGCCCACCAGCGTTTTAATATTGATTCCAAGATTTTTCTTCCGGGATAAAAATGCCTGACACTGATAGACCTCAGATTCTTGCCCTTGACCGTGTGAATGTTTCATACGGGAAGGCGCATGTTGTACGGGATGTGTCGTTTGCCCTCAATCCGGGGGAGACTTTTGGGCTTATCGGTCTTAACGGTGCCGGAAAAACCAGCTTGATAAAGTGCATTCTGGGGCTTCGGACGCAGGCGAGCGGATCGATCAGCGTATTCGGCGAACCGCCCGCCATGAAAAAGGGGCGTATGTCGCTGTCTTATTTGCCGGAGCGGTTTGAGCCGCCGTGGTTTCTGACGGGGATGGAATTTATAAAGTTTTCGCTGAGCCTTTATGGGCGTCCTTTTAATCCGGAGGAGGTCGTTGAGAAAGCGCGACGTCTTGCGCTTGATCCGGATGCCTTGCGCCGCCGGGTGCAGACCTATTCCAAGGGGATGCGCCAAAAATTAGGGTTGATCGGGACGATTATGGTGGGCTGTAACCTGATGATACTGGATGAGCCGATGAGCGGTCTTGATCCTCAGGCGCGGGCACTGGTTAAGGATGTTTTGATGGAATGCCGGAAAGAGGGCAGGACGATCTTCCTGACGTCGCATATTTTGGTTGATATGGATGAAATTTGCGATCATGTGGCTGTCCTCCATCAGGGCGGGATTGTGTTTGAAGGAACGCCCGGCCAGATGAAAAAAGAAACCGGGATCGATAATCTTGAAAGAGCATTTTTGCAATCCATTGAGAAAAGGGCCGCAGCATGATAGAATATGATCCGTTGTCTGTTCCTTCCTCTGCGGGGTCTTCCGCACGTCATTTCAAATTTCAGGGTTTTAAGATGCGTTTTACTCATGTCAGCGTTCTGAGGAATTTTAAGTTTGCCGGTTTATTGACAGGATCGGCTGTGGCTTTGCTTTTCTCTTTGCCAGGATACGCGCAATCGGAGCAGCCTGAGGGCGCATTGTTGCCGCCGCCCTCGGTGGAGGGAGCCGTTGAAGTGGAGGCGTCCCCGGAGATTCCGGTTCCCGGTGATTCGAGCGAGGCTCCTGTGGCGAAGGACGCCATGGACGATCTCCTGAATAAAATAGAAAGTGAAAAGAAAACTGAAGAGGCTGAGGCCGGATCGGTTCCAGTTTTGGTTCCAGAATCGACATCGGAGTCGCCGCCGTCCGCTGAGGCTTTGGCTGTAGCTCCTGTGCAGGATAGTGCTAGTCCCGTTGCCGAGATTCCCGCATTGCCCGTTGATAAGTCGGTCGATCAAAATTTGTTCTTTGATGCCAATAATCTTGTTCCCGAAGGGGAGATGGGATCGAAGGGCGGTCCGCGCAAGGTTGATCCGCTTCTGGAGCCGGCCTCAAAGTTGATTGTCGTCAAGAAAAACTACACCAAGAACAGCAGGCAGGCGCAGATTGTCTCTGCGCAGCGTGCCATTTCACTCGGGCGTTACGATTCAGCCCTTGAGATGTATAACGCCCTCTATGCCAAGAATAAGAGAGATCCAAATATCCTAATGGGGCGCGCTATCTCGCTTCAGCATATGGGGCAGGATGATGAGGCGATCCGGGCTTATGAGGAGTTGCTCGATATTCATCCGGGCAATGTTCAGGCGCAGGTTAATATGCTGGGGTTGGTCGGGCAGAGATACCCGTCCGTCGGCTTGCGGCGTTTGCTTGAGTTGCGTGAGAAGGAGCCGGGTAATGTCGCCATCATCGGCCAGATTGCCGTTCTGGCAGCAAATTCAGGTCAGAATGACGAGGCCTTGAAATATCTCGGCATGGCCATGAGTATGGAGCCGAACAATGCAACGCACGCCTATAACATGGCCGTAATCGCCGACAAGATGGGTCACAAAGAGGATGCCGTGAAGTTTTATGAAAGTGCCCTCGAGACCGACTCGATCTATGGCGGCGGGAAAGATGTTCCCCGTGAGGCTGTTTATGAGCGGTTGGCGCAATTGCGCTAGGCGGGGCTTATGGATGTCGTCTTTCCGCCGACATTGATTAACATCATTCTTGTTGTGACGGGGTTGTCTTTGGGCAGTTTTGCGACTGCACTTGCTCACCGTGTTCAAGCCGGGCAATCTGTCGGAATAGCCAAGCCCCTGACGCGCTCCGCCTGTCCGCAGTGCAATCATGTTTTAGGGGTTGTTGATCTCATTCCTTTGCTTTCGTGGTTGTCAACGAGCGGTCGGTGTCGTTATTGCCGCCAGAGTATCGGTATGGCCTATCCTATGACCGAGCTTGGCGTTTTGCTGGCTTGTTTTATTGTATACTGGGTCAAGGGTTGGTCGCCCGATACGGCCTTTATCATTGCCGCGCTTCCGTTTCTGGCGGCACTTTTGGTGATAGACCTTAAACATATGATTTTGCCGAATGCGTTGGTAGGGACGCTGGCGGGGATCGGGCTTCTTCGTATTCTATTTTATGGGTTTTTCTATGGTGCAGCCCCCAATCCCGGCGTTATGTACGAATACGGGGTTAATATGTTTTTCCTGGCAGGAGTGTCGTGGCTTATGGGGTTTGTGACGGAGAAGCTTCTTAAGAAAGAGGCTCTCGGCATGGGGGACGTTAAATTTTTTGCTATGGCGGGTCTTTGGCTGGAAATATCCAAGGCGGGATGGTATTTTGCTTTATCGGGTTTTCTGGGTATTCTTTTTTCTGTTATTTTCCGTAATTTTGTAAAGTCCGGGCAGTTTCCATTCGGCCCCGCCTTAATTCTCGCCTTCTTTATTCTCATTTTGACAGATGTCTCACTTTTCTAAAGCTTCGCCATGAAAACTTTACTTTCCATTCATAAAGTTAAGATAAAACAATAGAGGCGGCTTTTTCCTCCCGCCCGTCGATTTTTTACAAGGAGACCGATCTTGGATCTTACACAGCTTCTTGCCTTTACCATTCAGAACAAGGCGTCTGACCTCCATTTGAGCGCGGGTAGCCCCCCGGTCATGCGTGTCCACGGTATTTTAAAGCGCGTCAAGGCGGATGCGCTGTCCAGCGATGATATTCGTACCATGCTGTATTCAGTTATGAATGAAGACCAGCGCGCCGAATATGAAGCGAATAAGGAACTCGATTTTGCTATTGCCCTCGGCGAGAAGGCGCGTTTCCGGGTCAATGGATTTACAAGTCGTCTTGGTTCTTGTTCCGTGTTCCGAACCATTCCGACCGAAGTGCCGACGATGCAGCAGCTTGATCTGCCGCCCGTTATGCGAAGACTTGCGGAGTTGGAAAAAGGTATTGTTATTGTGACGGGGCCAACCGGATCCGGTAAATCGACGACATTGGCCTCGATGATTAACCACATCAATCTTCACAGTCCAAAACATATCTTGACCATCGAAGACCCGGTTGAATTTTTCCACCACTCGAAAAAGGCATTGATTAACCATCGTGAAGTCGGGACGGATACGAATTCTTTTGCTCGCGCTCTGAAAAGCGCCTTGCGGGAAGATCCGGATGTTATCCTCGTCGGCGAGATGCGCGACCATGAAACGATTTCACTCGCCTTGACGGCGGCAGAAACGGGTCACCTTGTGTTTGCTACGCTGCACGCGTCATCGGCCGCAAAGACCGTTGACCGTATTATTGACGTGTTTCCCACAAGCGATAAGGAAATGGTTCGCGCTATGTTGGCCGGATCGTTGCAGGGTGTTGTGGCGCAAACACTGCTTGGCCGGGCTGACGGTTCTGGCCGGGTCGGGGCGTATGAGATTTTAGTGGGGACGAATGCCGTTCGTAACCTGATCCGCGAAAATCAGGTTCCTCAAATTTATTCGATGATGCAGACCGGCTCCCGCTATGGGATGGTGACGATGGAAGATGCCGTTGGCGATCTGCTTGAGTCCGGTATCATCAGCAAGGATGAAGCGCGTGAAGCCTTGATGCGCGTTGGTGGTGATGACGGTGATCGGGATGAAGATTACGCGTCGGCCTCTGTCGGCGGCGGTAAGATCGGTGGCGATTCATCGGGTAATGCTGGCGGCGATATTGCGGGACGTCCGGGGAATCCAACTGAAGGGTATTCGTTTTGAGTGCGCCGTTAATTTTTAATTATCTTAATTCAATGAACGATCATAAGGCCAGTGATCTGTATCTTACGGTTGGCTTTGCGCCGACGTTGAGAACGGAAAAGGGATTTGTCCATCTGGGTGAAAGCGTTCTGACCCAGGAGGAAATTGGCGAAATCTTGAATAGTGTCCTGACCCCGCGCCAAAGGCGGGAATATGATTCTCATATGGAACTCAATACATCCCTCGATATGGGAAAATACGGGAGATACCGTATGAATGTCCTGCGCCAGAGGCAGTTGCCGGCTCTTGTTATCCGGCGGATCGTTTCAACGATTCCCAATTTTGAAGAATTGCGCCTGCCTAAGATCATGGAAAAAATATCGCTGGAAAAGCGGGGGTTGATTTTATTGACCGGGATGACGGGTTCGGGGAAATCAACGTCGCTTGCCGCGATGATCGATTACCGGAATGAGCGGGAAGAGGGGCATATCATCACGATCGAAGATCCGATCGAATACCACCACGATCATAAAAAGTCTGTGATTACCCAGAGGG
>JBASFN010000011.1:0-9318 GCA_049653045.1 Alphaproteobacteria bacterium | reverse complement strand
CGCCCGTCACCGATAAAATAAGCCCCTTCATCTGGAGCCCCATCAGGTTGGCCAATGCGTTGCCCGCACCGCCGGGCATGGCTTCCTCCCGCGCTACCGAAAGGACAGGAACCGGACTTTCGGGCGAGATGCGCTCGACATTCCCATAGACAAACCGATCCAGCATAATATCGCCGACCACCAGAACGGGCTTGCCAACCATGGCCTTGACCAGTGCTTCCAGCCCTGCCCCGGTGTCGTCCTGAATGCCCGTTTTTTTACTGTTTTTCATCGTTTTTCTTGGAAAAATGCCGATTTTTGAGGATTTCCCGTCTTTTATGCCGCTTTGTTAGTAATTCGTCAATCTTTCTCCTGTGTAATAGGGGGGTATAAATTCGAGTAAATGGCTGTAAACCCGGCCAAAACAAACGATAAAAAAAGGTTACGGGCACGTGAATACAAGAGGGCGTCATACTGGCAGTTGCGGTGTTCTGAAAGGATTCAGAAACACCCTTAACCGCAACCGCCTCGGAGAACTTCTGGTTATCAAGGGGCATATCTCCTCACAGGATTTGCGCTTTGTCCTGAAACAACAGCAATTAACGCAGCAGCCCCTCGGCTTTATCCTTCTTGAACATGCCCTGATTTCAGAGAGTCAGCTTAATAGAATTCTGATGCGCCAGTGGTTCCTGCGGATGATGGCGGCGTCGATGCTGTTCCTTGCGTCGGCGTCTGTAGCGCGGGCGGATGACGCCGCTATCGGCGGTGCGCCTGTTCAGGTTTCGCTGACGATGACCGCTTCCGGATACAACAAAATCATTTCTTATCCCGGCCTGTTCGGCACGGCAGAAAAACGCTCTGGCAATTTGAAACCCTTTACCAAATGGACAGGGATGTTCGCCCGGTATAACCGCGATTTACAAGATGGCGCAAATTCCGCCGCCGTCAACGCGTGGAAACAAAATCTGCAAAATTTTACGGGAATGTCCCTTAAAGAAATGGCGGAGCGCGTCAATAACCTCGCCAACGAACAGCCCTATATCAGCGACAAGCGCAACTGGCGGCAGAGCGATTACTGGGAAACGCCGGTGGAGTTTTTAGAGCGCGGCGGGGATTGCGAAGATTTCGCCATCGCCAAATATGCGGGGCTGCGGGCGCTCGGCGTGCCAGAAGACAGACTGCGCATTGCCATCGTCCACGACAATGTAAAAAATATTCCCCATGCGGTGCTGGCGGTTTATACGGATGAGGGCGTTTACGTTCTCGACCAACAGATTAAATCCCTGATCCGGGCGGGAGACGAAGGACGTTACCGCCCCATTTTCTCGATCAACCGCCAAGGCTGGTGGCTGCACAGCGAACCGGACCGCACGATGGTTGCGAGTGTGCAGTAGCCTACCTATTTCGTCATCCCCGCGAAGGCGGGAATCCATTATTCCACTTTCTCAGACTATAAAAGTTCAAGCTTATTCTTTCCATGGATCCCCGCCTGCGCGGGGATGACGGTTGTTGGTGTTATTCCACCTCTGCAATTCTGAGTAAATTCGTCGATCCCGGCGTTCCGAACGGGACGCCCGCCGTCATCACGAACCGCTCGCCTTTTTTGGCGATTTTTTCCTGCTGTAAGATGCGGCAGGCGTGGGGGACAGGGCCGGAGAACTGGCCTTTGATTTCCGGGGCGTGAACGGCATAAACGCCATAGGACACATTCAAACGCCGTGCCACGTTTTCCTTTGGCGTGAGGCACACGACCGGAATTTCCGGCCTTTGCCGCGCCATCCTTAACGCTGTGGAGCCGGAGACGGTGTAGGTCACGATTGCCGAGGCCTCCACATCCTGCGCCACGTAATAGGCCGCCGTGGTGATCGCGTCGGACGGATCGGAGAGCGTGCCGGGATGCGCGCCCGCCATCATCTGCAAATAGGTTTCATCGTTCTCAGTCCGGCGGCAGATTTTATCCATGAACTCGACGGCGGCAACCGGGTACGCGCCGCTGGCGGTTTCAGCGGACAGCATCACCGCGTCCGTGCCGTCATAAACGGCGGTGGCGACATCGGAGGCTTCGGCGCGTGTCGGCCTTGCGTTCGTGACCATCGATTCCAGCATTTGCGTGGCAACGACGACGGGTTTTCCCGCATCTCTTACCTGCCGCACCACGCGCTTTTGCACGGCTGGAACATCTTCGGGCGGGATTTCAACGCCCAGATCGCCCCGCGCCAGCATCACGCCGTCGGCAAATTTCAAAATCCCGTCCAGCGTTTCCAGCGCGGAGGGTTTTTCGACCTTCACCATCAGCGCGGCTTTACCCCCAATCAGTTTTTTCGCCTCGGCGGCGTCGCTTGGTTTTTGCACGAAGCTTTGCGCGATCCAGTCCGCGCCCATCTCCAACGCCGCCTTTAAATCTTTTTTATCCTTCACGGTCAAAGCAGGGATGGGGATCACCGCGCCGGGGATATTCAATCCCTTGCGGTCGGAGAGCATTGCGCCCGTTTGAATGACGGCTTCGACGAAATCCTTACCTTTTTTTGTGACTTCGGCGCGCACCTTGCCGTCGTCCAGAAAAACTTGACTGCCTTTTTTGAGGACACTTAATATTTCCGGATGGGGGAGATTGACGCGGCGTTCATTTCCCGGTGCGGGGTTGAGGTCAAAGCGGATCGTCTGCCCTTCCCTCAAGGTGATTTTTCCTTTTTCAAATGTGCCAATACGAAGTTTCGGGCCTTGCAAATCGGCCAGAATGGCGATGGGGCGTCCGTATTTTTTCTCCAGCTCCCGAATATGCGCGGCGACCTTTCTATGATCGTCGTGCGTACCGTGCGAAAAATTGAGGCGGAACATATTTACGCCCGCCTTAAACAGCGCCTCGATCATTTTGGGCGTATTGCTGGCAGGGCCGAGGGTGGCGACGATTTTGGTGTTTCTTCTTGCGGCGGGAGACTCGGCCATCTTGGGCGTTTCCTTTATAAAACAACAGATTGCTTCAAGGTTAATTTTAGGTGCGAATCATAACACAGAAAATTTGCGGGGTGTACGTGGACATAAAACTCCAAATTTTCCCGGTTATGAATAGAGTTTTTGTAATTTTATTGCTTATTCAATTTTTCCGGCCTTGGGACAAAAAAGTGGATAGGGGAAAATTTGCCAAATGATTCAAATCTCTTGGGGGTGGGAGCAGTCATTTGAGGAATAATTTCCTGTATCCAAGGCCGGGATTTTTATTGTTCACTACCACGAGATGTAGTACTTTGAATGAGCCTAACCGCTAGGGATAGTGTTTCTCACTGTTCTTTCAAAACTACCAGCCAGTATTGTTAAAACACGATTTTTGAGGGAGTATGACTCATGTTTGACGTCGCGCAAATGGAGCGGGGCAATCGCGTCCAGATCGACAGGTCTAGGGATGCCTACCTCACCAATTTCGGCAAGGCCACCTTGACCGACCGCTACCTGATGCCCGAGGAGTCGTATCAGGATCTTTTTGCCCGCGTAGCAATGTTTTACGGCGATGACAGCGCCCATGCCCAGCGTCTTTATGATTATATTTCCAAGCTCTGGTTTATGCCCGCCACGCCGATTCTTTCCAATGGCGGCACGAATCGCGGATTGCCGATTTCCTGTTTCCTGAACGAAACCAAGGATTCGCTCGATGACATCGTTTCCCTGTGGAACGAGAATGTCTGGCTGGCGTCGCTTGGCGGGGGTATCGGGTCATACTGGGGTAACGTGCGTTCGATCGGCGAGAAGGTTGGCCGCAACGGCAAGACCTCCGGCATCGTTCCCTTTATCCGCGTGATGGATTCTCTGACGCTGGCGATTTCGCAAGGGTCTCTGCGCCGTGGCTCGGCTGCGATTTACCTGCCAATCTGGCATCCCGAGATTGAGGAATTCATTGAAATCCGCCGTCCAACCGGGGGCGACCCGAACCGTAAGGCGCAGAACCTGCACCATGGCGTTCTCGTTAATAACGCCTTTATGATCGCCGTCGAGAATGACGAAGAATGGCCGCTGAAATCGCCCAAAGACGGGCATGTCGTCGATAAGGTCAATGCGCGGGAACTCTGGATTCGCTTGCTGACCGCCAGGATTGAAACCGGCGAGCCTTATATTGTCTATATCGACCATGTGAACGACCGCATTCCCGACCACCACAAGATGGCCGGTCTCAACGTAAAGATGTCCAATCTTTGCTCCGAGATTACCCTGCCGACCGGGATTGACCATCTGGGGAATGACCGGACGGCTGTTTGCTGCCTCTCGTCGCTGAACTTAGAAACATTCGAGCAGTGGCAAGATCACCCGACCTTTATCGAGGATGTGATGCGTTTCCTCGACAATGTGTTGTCGGATTTTATCGAGAAAGCGCCCGATTCCATGAAGCGCGCGAAATACGCCGCGATGCGCGAGCGTTCCGTTGGCCTTGGCGTGATGGGTTTTCACTCGTTCCTCCAGTCGAAAATGATCCCGATGGAGGGCGTGATGGCGAAGGTGTGGAACCGCCGCATCTTCCAACACATTAAACGTCAGGCCGACGATGCGTCCGTCAAGTTGGCCCATGAGCGCGGCGCGTGCCCGGATGCGGCGGACTACGGCATCATGGAGCGTTTTTCCAACAAGATGGCGATTGCGCCGACGGCGTCGATCTCCATCATCTGCGGCGGCGCGTCGCCGGGGATTGAACCCAACGCGGCCAATGCCTATACGCATAAGACATTGTCGGGATCGTTCCCGGTCAAGAACCCGTTCCTCGTGAAAATCCTTGAGGCGAAGGGCAAGAATACCGATGACATCTGGTCGTCGATCTTTACCAACGAAGGATCGGTTTTGCATCTGGATTTCCTGTCACAGGAAGAAAAAGACGTGTTCAAGACCGCGTTTGAAATCGACCAACGCTGGCTGATCGAGCATGCGGGCGACCGGACACCGTTCGTCTGTCAGGCGCAATCGCTCAATGTGTTCCTGCCCGCCAACGTCCACAAGACCGAGTTGCACCGCATTCACTGGGAAGCGTGGAAAAAGGGCGTGAAGTCGCTGTACTACTGCCGCAGCAAATCCATCCAGCGCGCCGAATCCGATGCCTCGTGGAAGCGCGCCATGGCCGACGCGCCGAAGGACAACCGCGAACCGGAACTGGGCGATAAAAAATACGAAGAATGTCTGGCGTGTCAGTGATTTTCTTCTCCCTCTCCCTTTTTAAAAGCCCCTTCGGGGGCTTTTTTGTTTTTCACCACGGAAGAGGCATAGAGGAAAAATATGTGCTTTTTCTATGATTTGATTTTCTGTCGTCATCGCCTCTCCACCGTCATTCCCGCGAAGGCGGGAATCCATTGATCCACGCGCACAAAATTTTGGGATCCCAGCCCGCCCCATCCATGGAGTCCCGCCTTCGCGGGAATGACGATGGAATAAAAGTTGGTGACCTCGGCGACGTCCCCCGTTACAACAACCCTATGACCGCGAAGCAAACAGAGACGATTTCCATCACCTCCCTCGGGGCGAAGGGGGATGGGGTTGGCGCACATGAGGGCAAGCCCGTTTATGTGGCCAAGACCGCGCCGGGGGATGTGGTTTCCGTCCGGCTGGAGGATAAATACGGCGAGGATGCGTTTATCGGGCGTCTTCAGTCCGTTGTCACACCGGGGCTAGACCGCACCACGCCGCCCTGCCCTCACTTTGATAAATGCGGCAGTTGTTCCTTGCAGCATGTCACGCCGGAATTCTACCGCGACTGGAAAATCGCCAAGGTGCAAAACGCCCTCACCCGCGCCGGGGTTTCTTGCCAAACATGGGAGGATCCCGTTTTCCTGCCTGCCGCCACGCGGCGGCGCGTGACGATGGCCGCGATCATGGTGAATAAAATTGTGCGGATGGGCTATAACGAGGCACGGACACACAATATTTTGAACATTGAAAACTGTCTTGCGCTCGATCCCGCGCTTGATGCGAAGACGCGAGACTTGCGCGAATTTCTGCCACGCTTGATGCCCGACAACAAACCCGTCGATCTGACGATGCAGATGGTGGATGGCGCGATTGATATGGTTTTGACGGGGTCGTTCCGCAAGCGCGGGCGGTTTAGTTTCGATCAAGATGATGCAATGGGCGCGATGATGGAGGCACTTAACATCGCCCGCATTTCCATCCGCGAGACCGACCGTTCCGCCCCGGAAGTCTTGCTGTCCCGTGCTCCTGTACTCAAAAAATTCGGCGGCCTCACCGTCGATCTTCCCCCGGCGGCGTTCTTACAAGCCAGCGCGGCGGGAGAGAAAGTTTTAAGCGCACTGGTCACACGCCTTGCCGAGGGCACGAAAAACATCGCGGATTTATTTTGCGGCTGCGGCACGTTTTCGGGGCATTTATTGGCCGAAGGGCGGACGATTTATGCGGCAGATGGCGATGCGCGGGCGATTGATGCCCTTCACAAAGCTGCACGCGGCGTTTCGGGTTTTTCCGTCCACCGCCGCGATTTGTTTAAAAACCCGCTCACAGGACAAGAGCTTTCGGCGTTTGATTGCGTGGTGTTCGATCCGCCGCGAGCGGGTGCGGCGGCGCAGACGGAGGCTCTCGCCTTTTCCGGCGTGCCAAAGATTATCGCCATCTCGTGCAACCCTGCGACCTTTGCCCGGGATGCGGCTCTATTACAGGGGGGCGGTTATAGACTTTCGTCCCTAACCCTCATCGACCAGTTCGTCTATACCGCGCATGTCGAGGTGGCGGGGTTGTTTGTCAAAGCGTGACGCGTTATAAATTCCCTATGAACAAGAATTTATGGCCTCTTAAAATTGCCGCGAAAATCGTGCTGGCGCGATTGCCTATTCCCTATAAATACTGGAAACGGTTGGGGATGTTTCAACACGGGCAGATGAATACAGGATCTTACGCGCTCAAGGTTTTTGGGGTTCACCGGGATAAGGCCTTCCCGAACGGCTTGCCCGCTAATTTTACATTCCTTGAGCTTGGCCCGGGCGATTCCATTGCCTCGGCGCTGGTGGCCAAGGCTCATGGTGCGGGGCGGGTTGTTCTGGTCGATGCGGGCAATTACGCCGACAAGACGCTCGAAACTTACCGCGCTATTGCCCGCGATCTGGCCGCCGCCGGGCTGGCCGTTCCCGATCTTGAGGCGGCGCGGACATTCGATGACGTGCTTGCGGCTTGCCACGCCGACTATATGACGGGTGGGCTGGCCGCGCTTTCCTCCCTGCCTGCGTCCTCTTTTGATTTTATTATTTCGCATTCCGTGCTGGAGCATGTCCGCAAGGGCGATTTCGATTCCACCATGCGCGAACTTTCGAGGCTTGTTGCGCCAAGCGGGCGGATTTCGCACAGCATTGATTTCAAGGACCACCTGGCCTATTCCCTCAATAACCTGCGATTTCCTGAAAAAATCTGGGAGGCTGATTTTTTTGCGAATTCCGGTTTTTATACGAATCGCCTGCGCGCTTCCCAGATTTTACAAAAAATGCAGGCGGCGAACGGAGAAATCGTTCATTCCGATACCGGGCGGTGGGAGACCTTACCCCTGCCCCGTGACAAAATGCTGGAGCCGTTTCGCAGCATGAGCGATGACGATTTGCTGATCCGCCACATGCATGTGGTTTTAAAAGCGGCCTAAGCCCCTTCTCATGCCCCGGTAAACACAGTATAATCCCTCGCAATGGAAGCTCTTTTTCTTACTGTATTTCTCGGCAAAGCGTTGTGGGTCTGGCTGGTGTTTTTCGCCATTGTCCTCTTGCTTCTTGCCATCGACCTTGGCGTTTTGCACCGTGACCAGCACGAGATCGGTGTCAAGGAAAGCCTTTTACTTTCAGGTGGTTACATTACCGTCAGTTTGCTGTTCGGCCTTTGGGTCTGGCACGAGATGGGGCAGGAAAGTGCGCTCGAATATTACACCGGCTATGTGATCGAAAAGAGCCTCTCCATCGATAATATCTTCGTCATGGCCATTATTTTCAGTGCGATGTATATCCCGCGTGCCTATCAGCACCGCGTTCTGTTCTGGGGGATCTTGGGCGTGATCGTGATGCGGGGGCTGATGATCGGCCTTGGCGCGGCCTTGGTGCATCGCTTTGAATGGGTTTTGTATATTTTCGCCGCATTCCTGATGTTTACCGGCGTCAAGCTGCTGTTTATGAAGGATGAGGGCGACCACGGAAAAAGCGTCGAAAACAACCCGATTATTGTTTTCTTGCGCCGGAATTTCCGCATCGCCAATGAATTGCACGGCCAGCGGTTTTTCATCCGCCAGCCCGACCCCAAAACCGGAAAAATCGCGCTGTTTATGACGCCGTTGTTCCTTGCTTTAGTCACCATCGAATTTGCCGATTTGATTTTCGCGGTGGATTCGGTTCCGGCGATTTTCGCCATCACGACTGACACCTATATCGTTTACACCAGCAACGTTTTTGCGATTTTGGGGCTTCGTTCCCTTTATTTTGCGCTGTCGGCGATGATCGAACGGTTTGCCTATCTCAAATACGCGCTGGCCTTGATCCTCATTTTCATCGGGTCAAAAGTGTTTGTGATTGATCTCTTCAACATGGAAAAATTTCCGGCCTCGGTTTCGCTTGGCGTGACCATCGGGTTACTCGCCGCGGGGATTTTCTACTCGCTGTATAAAACGCGGGATTTGAAGGGCGAGTAACATCAATCGTCATTGCGAGTGCCCGCAGGGTGCGAAACAATCCAGTAATCTTAGAGTGTATTTCCGGTTTGTCTGGGATCGCCCACACCGTCATCCTCCGCGAAGGCGGAGGATCCATTGTGCAGAAACTTTTCTTCCAGCCTTCTTTTCCATGGATCCCCCGGACAAGCCGGGGGATGACGGTTTTGGAAAAACCGCATATACTTAAATGAAGAATGTTCTAATACTTTCAAGTTCAAGGAATAAATTAACTAACCCTGCGTTAACTCTACAATAGCCTGAGGAACAGGCTCATTGCTAACCATCTTCATCGGAGGTGGTTCGGAAGACCATATTTGACTTATTGTTTTAATTCCCCTCGCTTTAAGCGATGCGTCAAAAGCTTTAACTAAATCATAGATGCTAGAGTCATCAGGCAGTGATACACACCTTACACACACATCATTGCCGCGATTACGGGGAGAATCCATGCTGATACCTCCACGCGCTTTTAGGCTGGCAATAACTGTATCGAGCGCATCTCCCAGCTGGTTTGCGCTAAGCTCCGTGTTATTATTTATTCGTACCCAAGCTGTTTGCATTGCTGTTCCTGCGTTTATTTCGAGAGCCTAATAGTGATTTAAAGTTATGTCAACTTATTTCATGGTAGGTCGTGAGGCGCATTATCAGGAATAAATTCCTGTATTTATTTTGCGTTTTGG
>JBASFN010000010.1:0-2333 GCA_049653045.1 Alphaproteobacteria bacterium | reverse complement strand
CCTGAGCGCAGCGAAGGATCTCGGGGACAACGCAACGGGATTCTTCGCGTTGCTCAGAATGACAAGAGACAAGATTCTAAAATCCCTACAAACGAACTATTAAGGGCGGGGGCGAAAAAGATTAATTCTTCCGAAACGAACTGTTATGAAACGATCAAGCGAACGCGGTTTCTTTCACCGCCGCACGGGGCGGAACGGCCCCGGACAATTCCACCACCTCGAACGCGCCGGGCGTGGCGAACATCTTGCGGAGCAGCGCGTTATTGAGCGCATGGCCGGACTTTACGCCCTCATACGCGCCCAAGATCGGCGCGCCGGCGAGGTACAAATCCCCCACCGCGTCCAGCAATTTATGCCGGATAAATTCATCCCCATGGCGCAGCCCGCCGGGATTCATCACCCCGTCCTTGTCCAAAACAATGGCGTTATCGAGCGACCCGCCAAGCGCCAGCCCGTTTTTACGCATCATCTCGACCTCGTGGAAAAACCCGAAGGTGCGGGAATCCGCCAGATCATGCTTGAAATTCCCGTTCAGCAATTTCGTCTCGAAACGCTGCAACCCAATATCCGGATGGTCGAATTCAATCTCGCCCCCGAAAATAAATTCCTCCGATGGCGACAGCGTCGCGCTTTTTCCGCTCTCCTCAACCGTGACAGGCGAAAGGATACGAATGGCGCGGCGCGGCGCGGCCAAGGCGACAATGCCCGTTTTTTCAATGATCTCGACGAAGGGCTGCGAACTGCCGTCCAGAATCGGCACTTCCGACCCGTCCAATTCAATCCGCACATTATCAATGCCACAGCCACGCAGGGCGGCCATCAAATGCTCGACCGTTCCGACGCTCGCGCCGGAATCGTTGGACAAAACCGTGCAAAGGCGCGTATCCGTCACCCGATTCCACAGTGCCGGAATCACATTATCGCCGGAAAGATCGACCCGCACGAAAACGATCCCATGCCCTGCCTCGGCGGGTTTAAGGACAAGCGTCACCGGGCGGCCGGAATGAAGGCCGGTTCCGGAAATCGTAACAAGGGTTTTAAGTGTCTGTTGCATCAACGTCTTAAGGATAAAGTTTCACCTGAAAGTCTTACGGTAAAATACAGGAAACCCCGCGTTTTCAACAAATCACACTTTATTGCCCTGTGTTACAAATAAAAAAGGCCCCGAAAAGGGCCTTTTTAAAGGATTTTCTGTAAAAAATATCAGTTTGCCTGACGCCGCAGGAACGCCGGAATATCCAGTTCCTCATCGGTTTGCGTCCGAGGCTTGGCCGCCGGGGCGTCGATACTGAGCCGTCCCTGCGCTGGATATTCGGGCAACGCGCCTGAGGAAGAAACGGTCGGCGCGGCCATGCGGTCACGCTGCGCAACATCCTCCCGCATCCCCTCCAGATGGCTCTGGACAGTTCCCGTGATGCGCTCGAACAACGATGGCGCACGCTTGCGCTCGGGGTTCGGTGCTTTCGGCGGATTGAGTTGCAAGCCACGCGATGTTCCGGTCTGCGCCATCCGCTCCTGCGAGGGCATCAAATACCCCTCTGGCAGGACAGGCGCACCCGAAGCAGCAGACTCAACCCGCTCCGCAACCTCAACAGGCTTGGGCGGAATGAACGCTTCCTTGAACCGATCGCCGCGCAACGCGGTATTCTGCGGAACCGTCACGGCCTTCCTCTGCTCGTTCGGAACAGCAAATTCTCCTTGGTCATACATATCCAACTCCGGATCGACCTCGGCCTGCTGCGCCGCTTCCTGTCCCCGTGCATAGGCGACAACAGGCGCAACGGTGGACGATGCCACCGGCGGCGCGGTAATCCCGCGAATATTATCCGATGGCGAATAAGACGGAGCCGGGCGCGGTGGCGCGGCGGGGCGCAACTGAACCATCGGTTCGGTCTGCGGCTTGGCGCGCTCAAGACCCGCCTTACCGGAAATGCCCGCTTTACCAGAACCGCCCTTTGACTTCTCGACGACTTCTTTCTCGATGCCCGTGGCCACAATCGACACACGCATAATACCTTCCAGATTTTCATCGAACGTCGCGCCAAAGATAATATTGGCATCGGGATCGACTTCATCACGGATACGATTACAGGCCTCATCGACCTCGAACAGGGTCATGTCATAGCCGCCCGTGACATTGATGATAACGCCATGCGCGCCCTTCATCGAAATATCGTCCAGCAACGGATTATTGATCGCGGCTTCGGCGGCCTCAACGGCGCGCTTGTCGCCGATTCCTTCGCCCGTGCCCATCATCGCCTTGCCCATTTCCATCATGGCCGTGCGAATATCGGCGAAATCGAGGTTAATCAGACCCGGACGCACCATCAAAT
>JBASFN010000009.1:0-12608 GCA_049653045.1 Alphaproteobacteria bacterium | reverse complement strand
TTCCGAATTTTCAACATTATGGGCGGAACATCGCCATGAGGCCGGCATGGGTGTGCTCGGCACTTTTCAATGTTGCATTTTTTATTGTTACCGGAATCATGTGCCTGCTGTTCATGCCCGCGCTCTTATTCCCGCGCAGAGTGTTTACAGGTCTTGTTTATCTCTGGATACAAGCCGTTACAATTCTCGAATATATTATTCTTGACCTCAAATATGAGATACGCGGAACTGAACACTTACCGAAATCCGGCTCTTATATCGTCGCGGCAAAGCACCAATCCGCTTACGAAACAATCAAACTAAGGGTTTTATTTCCAGACCCCGCAATCATCCTGAAAAAAGAATTGCTCAGGATTCCCTTCTGGGGCTGGTATTTGGACAAGTCCGGCGTCATCGCCATTGATCGCTCAACCCCCGATCTCGCGCTGAAATCCATTGCGGAAGGAGCCATTAAAATGGCGGCCGCAGGACGACCCATCATTATCTTTCCGCAAGGAACCCGCGTCACACCCGAAAACACCCCCGCTCAAAAACCCTATAAACAGGGCGTTGCACGCATACAAGACGCAACGAACCTGCCGATCATTCCAATGGCACTCAATACCGGATTATTCTGGCCGCGTCATCTATGGAAGAAAAGCCCCGGTACGGTTATCTTTGAATTTCTCCCCCCGATACCGCCGGGCAAGGAAAAATCCGTCCTCTTAAAGGAACTAGAGGAAAAAACGGAAAATGCCTCAAAAAAATTAATGGACGAAGCACAAGCAGAAAATTCAAAGAGAAAAACCTCATCCGCAGGAATTCTCGTTTCCTTGGCCACCATTTTTACCGGATATTATTTTCTCTGGTCATACACAGCTGAACAAGCCATTCATCTTTATTCCGATTTTTTAAAAAACGAACCCGGCGTTCAACGCACACATGCCAATCCCGTTGTAACCGGATTTCCGGGGGCAATAAAAATAACATCGGCAAACGACTCTATAATTTCAGACCAAGGCTCGATCAGAATTGAAACAATAACAGCAACAGGCTGGCCATTCCCCTACATCCCGATCCGTATTCAAACAGGTCAGATCACGGTGAAATCCTTCAGTTGGCCTGAAAACCTTATATTTGATTCACTGGAATCCCGATTCACCATCTGGAATGGAAAAATGACGCTCCACAACAGCCTCTTAACCCGTCAGAATTTCAAAGCAAGACTGACCGGAATCGCCGATTTTTCTGACGAACCCGCACCCAATCTCGATATGAACATCGCCCTTGAAAATCACGAGTCCTTATTAAGTGACCTCGTGAACTTAAAGATCATCGAAAAGAAGCAAAGCCTGTTCGCGTCCGCCGGATTTTCCATGATGACAAAGGACGGCGTGGCAACAGTACCACTCACCCGGAGCGGCCAGACGATTTATGCAGGACCTCTACCGGTGGCGTATCTTCCGGCCGCACACCGCCCGGTGCGACGTAATTGGCCTGACCCAGGTCAATAATCTGGCGGCGAATGTCCCGCGTATTGCTGAACGTATCAAATAAAAATTGCCCATCGCCCCGTCGAATGGCTTTTTGCATCGCAGTCAAATCTTCAGAAAAACGCTGGAGAATTTCAAGAACGGCGTTTTTATTGTTCAAAAAAACATCGCGCCACATCACCGGATCACTGGCCGCAATACGGGTAAAATCACGAAATCCAGAAGCTGAAAACTTAATGACTTCGGACTTCATATCGTCTTCCAACTGGTTTGCCGTTCCAACAATCGTATAGGCAATCAAATGCGGCAAATGCGAGGTAATACCAAGAACAAGATCATGGTGCTGCGGACTCATTATCTCTATCTTCGCGCCGCAGGATTCCCAAAGCGCGGTTACTTTTTCAACGGCGCGAATATCGGAATCAGGCAAAGGCGTCAAAATACTCCAACGCCCCTCGAACAATTCGGCAAACCCGGCCTCCGGACCGGAATGCTCCGTCCCCGCAATCGGGTGACCGGGCACAAGATGCACACTCTCCGGAATGTGGGGTTTCAGCGCATCGATCACCGCTTGCTTGACCGATCCCGTATCGGTCACAACCGCGCCGGGACGCAAAGCAGCCCCAATGATCTCTCCGACCGCGCCGCATGCGCCAACGGGAACAGCAAGAACAACCATATCCGCGCCAACGACAGCGGATTGAATATCAGAGGTCACCTCATGCGCGTAACCCAACGCCCGCACCCGCTCACATACTTTTGAATCAATATCGGCGGCAACAAGCGTTCCGGCAATATCCGCCCGGCGCAGCGCCCGCGTCAGCGAAGATCCAATAAGCCCCTGTCCGATGATCGCTATTTTTTGAAACACAACTCAGATTCCCGTCTTTTTATCGGGAGATGTTTTCCCGGTTTTTTCTACGCTGAAAACCGGGGGCACGGGATAACCGCCTAAGGAAACACATTTGCCTTCCGACTCAGCAAATTTTTCTCCGATCGCGGCCAACCGCTTGTCATCCTCACCGATATAATCATCAGCCTCAATGAAATGAAGACTCTTACCGCCGACACCCGCACCGCTCCGGGTGTTCAGGGTCAAAATTTTTAAATCCGCTTCCTTAAAAACATCCATGATCTTGGCACGGCTGACCGATGGATTAACCTCAAGAGACAGGAAACTATGATCATGCCCGGAAGCCGCAAAATCAGTTTTAGAGACAACAAGAGCGCGATCATAAACCATCCCGGATTGCTTCTCCGCGCCCCCATAAGGAAGAGCACAAACAATTTTCATCCTGTCTTCTTTTTGATTGAGCAAATGCGGCCACCATGGCGTAGCTTCGCCATCCTGCGGCCACGGCAAAACGGCAAAATTTGCATCATTATTACGAACGGCGGCAACAGCCATCAGGCTGGTTGATGCTCTGACCATGGGCAGGACGGAGCCAAAATATCCCTTTGCCATGTCCCAGCAGGACGCTTCGCCGGAGCCACTGCTGACCGAAACTTTCAAGCCAGTCTGAAGCAAGGAAACCGCACCCACAAGTTCGCGCCATATGCCCACAATCGCCGCCTCGGGCAAAGGCCCCCGATGACGCTTCAGCAAACGGCGGATCATCATGGCCTCGCGGGCGGGCTGCACGACAGGGATATTGTTCTTTTTCTTGGCCTCGGTCACACCAACAATCAAGTCAGCGCGCTCCATAAGCAAGTCGTGGATACGATCATCCAGCGCATCTATTTTTTTACGAATTTCACTTAATTGGTCTGACATGAAGGATGTTCTACAGGCGATTGCGTTGAAAATCAAATCGGGGGTTATATACCGCCGGGGACGGGCTTGGGGATAAATCCGGGGCGCCGCACCAGAACTTTCGACCCTCTTCCGGGATCGGCTTTGGCGTATATCTGTTTGCTGGCCTCAACCATATGCACCCCAGAAGCAAAAGGCAGGTAATTCCGCCCTATTTTTTCAAACACACCTGAAGATTTCAAAAATGGCGCAAATTTTATGGGCGGCATAAACAGGGCTTCTTCCGTACGTTCATGCACGAACTGGTTGTCCCGCAAATAAAGAGTAATCTGAGCCGCACTATAGGGCGTGCCCTGCCCAAACGGCGACCAGTCCGCCCGCGCCCAGAACCCGGCGCGATTGGGCACAATCACCAATATCCGCCCATTCGCCTTTAGGACACGATAAATTTCCGCGAGGCTTTGCTGAAGATGCCCGGAAAATTCGAGGCTATGCACCAACAAAACACGATCAATCGAACTGGTCTCAAACGGGATCTCAGTTTCCTCCGCAAGACAGACCAGATTTTTATCATTGCCGGGATGATTGATCGGCCAGTGATGCGCCCCCTGCCCGGCGGGCATCAACCCCATGACGCGCTCCGCCTCCTCCATGAACAAACGCAAGTAAGGCGTTGAATAGCCACACCCCAAAACGCGCTGACCCCGAATGTCCGGCCAAAATTCACGGATACGCTCCTGCAACACCCGGCGCACCACGCGCCCCACCTTGGTATTGTAAAAAGCCTTCAGATCATATGCGGAACGATACATAATCCAGTTATATGTTATCCAAGTATTCTCTGCAATTGCGCTATCAAGGGAATGTCTGCCGGAGGCATGTCATAGTCGCCAAGGTTCTTAACTTTTACCCACTCCAGCGCACTGTGCTCTTTGGCCTCTATCTCACCCTGCCATGAACGGCAAATAAAGAGCGGCATCAACAGATGAAAATCTGGATATTGGTGGGAGGCAAACCCGGCGGCGGTAAAAGAAGCCGGATCGGCCTCGATCCCAAGCTCTTCTTCCAATTCCCGCACAAGCGCCATTTCCGGCGTTTCACCCGCGTTGATTTTTCCACCCGGAAACTCCCATAACCCCGCCAGTGACGCGCCCTCGGGGCGACGAGCAATCAAAATGCGGTTATCAGCATCCATCAAAGCGGCCGCAACAACCAGAACAATTTTTATTCCTGTAGAAGTCATATTTCCCCTCACAATAAAAAAAGCCGCAAACCAAGGCTCGCGGCTTTTTAGAATTTATAAAAACGACAAACTATTGCGCCGGGGGCGTCGCCGGAGCCGGAGCGGCGGCTTTATTAGCCTCTTCACCGGAGGCCGGTTCAATAACCGCATCGCCATTGATGTCAAAACGCTTGATCTCGGCTTCCTTACGCCACTGCTCAAGGGTCTCGCCAAGGATCTGCTGGCGGAGTTGCGCCTCAAGGAACGGCTTGATGTCTTCAAACGCGGCAGGAGGACGCTTGCGCTTCTCTTCCGACTTAATGACGTGATAGCCGAATTCGGTTTTTACAGGCTTTTTGCTGTAAGAACCAATCTCCAGAGCAAAGGCCGCTTCACCAAAGGCCGGAACCATGTCCGTCTTTGCAAAGTAACCAAGATCGCCACCATTCTGAGCCGTACCATCGGTCGAATTCGCCTTGGCAAGCTCTTCAAAGGACGCACCGCCCTCAAGCTGCTGAATCAACTCCTTGGCCTTGCTTTCTTCTTTGACAAGAATATGACGGGCTTTTACGTCCTCAATCTCCGGAAAGGTTTTAACGTAACCATCATAAAGACCTTTCAAGCGATCTTCGGTAATTTGTTCCTTTACCTTATTCTCAATATAAACAGCGCGAACGATCTGATCTTTCGCCTGCGCAAGCTGCTTTCTGACCTCGGCATCACCATCAAGATTCACGCCCTTGGTTCTATCGGCAATGATCTTGTTGTTAATGACCTGCTCCAGAGCAAGCGGGTAGAGTTTTTCAAGCGGCTGTTGACGCGCCTGCGGGGGAAGACCCTGAATAAAACCAAACACCTCGTTCCGTGTTATATCCGTTCCCTTAATTTTAGCGACTACGGGATTGCCACGCGGATCTTTGATAACAGGCCCAGCGGCGGCATCGGCCGTCTGTTCGCTACCATCCTGTGCAACCGATGAAGCAATCTCAGAGGCATCGCCCCCGCCCTTGTTCAAGGCCTTACCGTAAAAATAGGCCAAAGCCCCGGCTGCGAGGAGTACCATCGCCCCAAGAATGAGCAATTCAGATTTTCCAGATTCTTTATTCAGTTTTTTGTGATTTAACATGGTCTCAAAAGTCCCTTCGTACGGTTTTGCGGAGCCATTATGCCCGCATATTCTCACGCGAGAGTATCGAAAGGGAATGGGCTTTTCAACTGCTAGTTTGCTGCCCTTAAACTCAAACATTGACGCGGGTTTCACAGCAGCCTATATCAGAACACTTGAATAAATACGGTCGCTTCCGGAGAATTGATGCTTTTAAGCTTTGCTACCAAAATTTTCGGCTCCAGCAACAGCCGAATGATAAAGATCTTATCGAAACACATTGCCCCCATCAATGCGCTGGAACCGCGCTTTGAGGCGATGTCCGATTCCGAATTACAAGGACAAACCGCCCTGTTCCGCGAACGGCTGTCCAAAGGTGAACCCCTCGACAATCTTCTACACGAAGCCTTTGCCGTAACGCGAGAGGCCGCGAAGCGCACTCTGGGGCAACGGCATTATGACGTTCAGCTTCTGGGCGGACTTGTCCTGCATCAGGGCGACATCGCCGAGATGAAAACCGGGGAAGGAAAAACCCTTGTTGCCACCCTGCCCGTTTATCTTAATGCCTTAACCGGCAAAGGCGCGCATGTTGTTACGGTCAACGATTACCTTGCCAAACGCGACTCGGAATGGATGAGCCGCGTTTACGGATTTTTGGGAATGAGCACAGGATGCATTCTTGCCAATATCCACGATCAAGATCGCCGCGCCGCCTATGCCGCCGACATTACATACGCCACAAATAATGAACTGGGCTTCGATTATCTGCGCGACAATATGAAGTACAACCTGAAACAGATGGTTCAGCGCCCCTTCAATTTCGCCATCGTCGATGAGGTCGACTCGATTCTGGTGGATGAAGCCCGAACGCCACTTATCATTTCCGGCCCATCGGAACTCTCAACCGAACTCTACGTCAAGGTCGATAAAATCATCCCCTCACTGGTCGCCGCCGATTACGAACAGGACGAAAAACATAAAACCGTTGCCCTAACCGAAGAGGGAACCGAACATGTCGAAGAATTGCTTCGCCAACATGGCTTGCTCACCGAAGGCAGCATGTACGACATCCAGAACATCAGCCTTGTTCACCACGTCAATCAAGCTCTGCGCGCCCACAGATTATTCCACCGGGATACAGATTACATCCTCAAGGACGGGCGCGTCATATTGATCGACGAATTCACAGGCCGCATGATGGAAGGACGCAGACTCTCCGAAGGCCTGCATCAGGGAATCGAAGCCAAGGAAGGCGTTAAAATCCAGACGGAAAACCAAACGCTTGCCTCGATCACCTTCCAGAATTATTTCCGCCTCTATCCCAAACTGGCCGGCATGACCGGAACAGCCCTGACCGAAGCCGCAGAGTTTCAAGAAATTTACAATCTTGGCGTCGTCGAAGTTCCTACGAACGTTCCCGTCGCACGGATGGATTACAACGACAAAATTTACAAATCCCTGAAGGAAAAAGACGAGGCCATCGTCACCCTGATCCGTGAGTGTCAGGAAAGAAACCAACCCATTCTGGTAGGAACGGTTTCCATCGACAAATCCGAAAAGCTTTCAGAGCATCTTAAAAAGATGAAGATCAAGCACAACGTGCTGAATGCTCGATACCACGAACAGGAAGCCCACATCATCGCACAGGCAGGCCGCCCCGGCGCGGTCACCATCGCAACGAACATGGCAGGACGCGGCACGGACATTCAATTGGGCGGTAACGCCGATATGCGTATCACGCATGAAATTGATCCCGCCCTGCCCGAAGATCAGAAAAAAGAAATCACGAGCCAAATCCGCGCCGAAGTCGCACGCGACAAAGAAATCGTCAAGGAAGCCGGCGGCCTTTACGTCATCGGCACTGAACGCCACGAATCGCGGCGCATCGACAACCAGTTGCGCGGCCGCTCAGGCCGTCAGGGCGACCCCGGCGCGACCATGTTTTTCTTATCTGTCGAAGATGATCTGATGCGTATTTTCGCGGGCGAACGTCTTGAAGCCCTGCTTGGCAATAAACGCATCGGCCTGCAAGAAGGCGAAGCCCTGGAACACCCCCTCATCTCAAAAATGCTCCAGCGCGCGCAAGGCAAAGTCGAGGGAATGCATTTTGAAGTCCGAAAAAACCTGCTGAAATTCGATAACGTAATGAACGACCAGCGTAAGGTGGTCTATGAACAACGCCGCGAAATCATGGAGTTGGACAGCCTCGACGACATCGTGCGCGATATGCGGGAAACAGTGATCGAAAACACCGTCCGCGCCACCATCCCACATGGCACATATGCCGAACAATGGGATACAAAAACCCTGCACGCGGAATGCCTCCGCCTGTTTGGACTCGATCTTCCCGTCTTTGACTGGGCAAAAGAGGAAGGCATCGCCGACGAAGAAATCACCGAACGCCTTAAAGATACCATCGACCGCAAAATGGCGACCAAGGTGGCGAACGCAGGCGTAGAAAACTGGCATCGCGTTGAAAAAAGCATCGTGCTCCAGATTTTTGACCAACACTGGAAAGAACATCTCTTAAACCTCGACCATTTACGTCAGGGGATCAACCTCCGCGCCTTTGGTCAACGCGATCCGCTCAACGAATACAAAACCGAAGCCTTCAATATGTTTGAAACCATGCTCGGCCAGATGCGGGAATCGATCACCATGATGCTGTGCCTCGTTGAAATCAGCATCGGCGATGACCGTATGGGATTGCTGATGCCGGAAGCACCACAACAAAAAATGCGGGAAACGCGTCAGGATCCGGCTCTGATGGGAACCGGAACCCCACCCCAACAAAGCGTGGAACCCTTCCCACAAAAAGTAAAATTTGATGAAAACGACCCCGCCACATGGGGGAAAATTCAACGCAACGCCGACTGCCCCTGCGGATCAGGCAAAAAATTCAAACACTGCCACGGAAACATCGCCCAGAATGCCTAAATAAATTAAGGCGGACAGTCGATCCCATACGCATCAAGAGCTTTTCGCCCGACAGAATCTTTATTATTTTCGCAAACAATTTTTTTATAGCTCTCATCATCAACCGGCTTCAAAAAGTCGGGAGAAAAACTTGTGTTATTCGCGCTATCTGCAAATAAATACATAAGGGAACTAAACACACCCGCCCCGATGATGCCTCTTACTTTATTGGCTGTCGATTCGTTCATGGCTATAACCTCTTCTCTGTTCGTTACTTTATTAACCTTCTTGCCTGCTTCATACATAAAAAATGCTTCTTTTGTCAATAAAAATAACACGGGATTATGCACAGGAAATCCGGACTATTGCCAATTGCCCTGCTAAAATGCCTCCATGAACGATAAAAAAGCAGACATTATTATCTATGGCGCGGGGATTGCGGGTCTCTGGACGCTGAACAGGCTTAAAAAGCTTGGTTACGATGTCCTGCTCATCGAATCTCAGGCCATCGGCGGCATTCAAACGATTGCATCACAGGGAATAATCCATTCCGGTTTGAAATATGTTTTAGGGGGAAAAATCAATCCCCTCGCCCGCGCCATCTCCGCAATGCCGGACATCTGGCGAGAGGCTCTTAAGGGCAATGGCTCAATCGATCTTTCACAAGCCAAAATCGCCGCAGAATCGCAACACCTCCTAATCCCAAAAGGCATGATCGGCGAAATCGTCAAAATCGGCGCAAAAAATTTCTTCGGACGGGAAGTCGCAAGGGAAAACTGGCCGAACACTCTCCGTGATTCAGGCTTTAACGGCTCCATCGTTGATATGGGCGAACCTGTCCTTGATATTCCCTCGGCCATACGCGCCCTAACGGAGCCTCACAAAAATTCAATCCGCGCTTCAGGAAAAGGCATAACGGCAAAAAAATATATTTATACCGCCGCAAACGGCAACGATGTCTCCGGCGTGGAAACGCAGCGCCGCCCCCTTTTGATGGGCTTGCTTAAAAATGCACCATTTCCCTTGTGGGCACATTTGGTTGGTGCTTCAGAAAAACCGATTGCAACAATTACGACACACAAAACAAGCGAAGGCATTTTAACATGGTATCTCGGCGGACAAGTAGCCGAACGGGCAAAAGAATCAAACCCAGAGGAAGTTTACAAGGCCATCCGCAATGCACTGACAAAATACCTGCCCGCCCTCGATCAAAATAATTTTGAATGGGCCGTCTTGCCCATCGACCGGGTGGAAGCCAAACCGGGCAAGGGATTCATGCCCGACACCCCAATCATTCATAATAACGGCGATACACTATACGCATGGCCGACAAAATTGACCTTCGCCCCGATGATGGCCGATACAATCATCGAAGAACTGACAAAGGACAATATTTTCCCCTCGCACACGCAAAGCGACTGGTCATTCCTCCCCGAAGTCCCGTATGCTACCCCCCCATGGGACACAGCCCAATGGAAAAAAGAGAATTAGCAAAAACCGGCGTGTTTGTTTCCCGGCTTGGCCTCGGCACGGTCAAGTTCGGACGCAACACAGGCGTAAAATACCCGAAAGAATTCGACCTGCCCGACGATTACACTCTAACGCGCCTTCTAGCTCTTGCCCAAAAACTTGGCATCAATACGCTCGACACCGCCCCCGCCTACGGCAGCAGCGAAGAACGATTGGGACAGATTCTTCAAGGCAAACGACATGATTGGGTCATCATCGGCAAAGCCGGCGAAGAATTCTCAAACGGCAAGTCTACATATATATTCACACCGGAGCATTTCACCTTCAGCCTTGAAAGAACATTAAAACGGCTACAAACCGATTATCTCGATGTACTGCTGATTCATTCGGATGGCGACGACCTTAAAATTCTCTCAGACGAAAAACTTATCCGAAGAATGCAAGATTTCAAAAAATCAGGCCTGGTTCGAGCTATCGGCGCATCGACCAAAACCGTTGCGGGCGGAATCAAGGCGGCTGATCTGCTGGATGTCGTCATGGCGACCTACACACCGGATTACACGGATGAAAAACCTGTCCTCGATAATGCCGCGCTGCATGAAAAAGGAATCATTCTTAAAAAGGTACTTTCAAGCGGACATCAAACAGACATCGGTGAAGCGATGAATTTTGCCTTTTCCCATCCGGCGGTCGATTGCGTCGTCACGGGAACGATCAATCCCAATCACCTCAGCCAGAACGCCGAAGCGGTTATGACTATTTTGACTTCGCAAGCTTCGGCGGAGTAACCCGAACACGCGTAATCCTGTTACGTTCGCGCTTTAATACTTCAAACAGGAAATTGTGGAATATGAAGGTCTGCCCCTCTTCGGGAATGGCCTCGGATTCGTAAAGAACAAGCCCCGCAACGGTTGAATAATGCTCATCCGGCAATCCCCATTCAAATTCACGGTTCAGATCACGAATCGTCACGCTACCCTCGACAAGGAACGTCCCGCCCTTACCACGGCGGACACCGGAAACATTTTCATCCACCTCGTCGTCAATCTCGCCGACAATTTCCTCAAGAATATCCTCAAGCGTCACAATCCCCATGAACGTACCATATTCATCAACGACAACAGCAAAATGCTCCTTCCTCTCGCGGAAAGCCTGAAGCTGGTCATGCAAGTTCGTCGTATCGGGGATAAACCAAGGCTCCAACATCGCCGCGTGAATATCCACCTTCGATACATCACCGCTACTTTCGCTCAAAACCTTCAGCAACAACCTCACCTGTATCACACCGATAATATTATCGGGCGTGTCTTTCCAGACGGGCAAGCGCGACCAAGAACTCCGCAAAACCTCATCAACAATCTCACGCACCGGCTGATCGGAATTAACCATGAAAACATTTTGACGATGAATCATAATGTCGGAAACATTCACCTCAAACAGATCAAGGATGGATCGCAGCATCAAACGCTGCCTTTTTGTTTCGTCATCAGAGCCACGGTACAAATCAATCGCACCGCGCAAAGCTTCAAGATGATGACCGCTGCTAACCTTATGAGAATCTGCCCGCAAAAGCTTAAGAATAAACCGCACCGTGATGGTGATAAGAGCCGTAACAGGGGAAAAAACAATAATAAGAAAGCGAATAAGGGGCGCAATCGCCATCGCCATTTTATCCGCATGATGGAGGGCATAAGTTTTTGGCAAAACCTCTCCAAAAATCAAAACCAATGCGGTCATGCCCAAAGAAGCATACAAAACCCCTGCCTCACCGAACAACCGAATCAAAAGTCCGGCAGCAATCGCCGACGCCATGACATGCACCGCCGTATTCCCGAGCATCAACGCGCCGATCATGCTGTCCTTGCGTTGCCTAATCTTATTGACCAACCCGGCCTTTTTATTGCCCTCTTTTTCCAGCGTATGCATCCGCGACTTCGAAACGCCCGTCAGCGCGGTTTCAGAACCGGCAAAAAAACCCGACAATGCAATCAGGATAATAATCGCAACAATGGACTCAAAAGTCCCCATAAGCGGCTCAGATGCCGATCCTGCTATGGCCATGATGCTGTCCTCATTGGGAATGAGAAGAAAATACCGATTTCCATCTCTCCCTTATTCCCGCCCTGTCGCTCCCGAGAGAATCCCTCAATACATCACGGACAAGTTGCTCGGGAACATCCCCACTGATGAAAGCCTCGCCGATCTCCCGCACAAGAATATATTTTATCTTTCCATCGGAAACTTTTTTATCATGCCCCATAATTTCAACCAGCTTGTCCACGCTGATATTCAATTCCGGCTGGATAAAGGATGCCCGCGTCGGCAGGCCAATTTCCTGAAAGTGACGCTCCACCCTATCGAATGTGGGCCTGGGGCACAGCCCCATACGCGACGACAAATCGAACGCCATGCAAATCCCGATGGCAACCGCCTCCCCGTGCAACAATCGTCCGTCATATTTTGCCGCTGCCTCCAGCGCGTGACCAAATGTATGACCAAGATTGAGCAAGGCTCGATCACCCTTCTCGCGTTCATCGGACTGAACAATCCGGGTTTTTGCCCAGACACTGGTTTCCACCGCATAGGACAATGCGTCCTCATCCAGCGCGCAAACCTTTTCCCCATTCTGCTCCAGCCACTCGAAAAACTGGGCATCATTGATAAGGCCAT
>JBASFN010000008.1:0-4862 GCA_049653045.1 Alphaproteobacteria bacterium | reverse complement strand
AGATTCGCTTTTTCCTCCGGCGTACTCTCTCGGTCAAGGGCTTTATTGCGCTCCGGATAGCGGCCAAATTTTTCGATCACGGCAAAGCGGCGCAGGGCAACGTGATAGGCAACCGGGTTATCCTTTTCCATCGACTTGAACAGTTCAAGATTGCGCTTGTGATCGGAAAGTTTTTCGCTCCGCTCAAAGGGGATATAGAGAAAAAATCGTTTCGAGGGATTCAAAAGTTTATCAAAATTTTTTGCCACGGCCTGTTTCGCCACCAGCAAGGAACGATCATCGGTTTCAAATTCCTGCGCCGTGCCCCGGAATAAACGACGGGGGAATTGGTCGAGAACGATGCACAAGGCAAGACACCCATCAGCATCACCCGTCCAGTTGTTACAAAGGCCATCTTTGGCCATTTCATAGGTGCTTGCGTAGTCTTTCTTGATCCGGGAATCGAATTCATCGCTCCGCACGAACCACAAGCGCGGATCGGTTTCTTCAAACCAGAAATGGAGAATTTCGTGTCTTGTATCGCGCATGAAAAGCCTTAAGCCTGTAAGCAATAAGTTACAAGAAACTTACCACTTATTACTTACCACTTACAACTCAATGCACTTTCGCCCAGATTTTGCGTTTTACGCCATACATAATCCCGGCGAATACGGCGAGAAAGATAAGAACCTTCAGCCCGGTGCGCTTGCGGTCTTCCATGCTGGGGTCGGACGCCCAAGTCAAGAACTCAGCCACGTCCCGAGCATACTGGTCAACCGTCTGCGGAACGCCATCTTCATACGCCACCTGCCCGTCGGACAAAGGCGGCGCCATGGCGATAATATTCCCCGCCATCTGGCTGTTCCAATTCTGGCCGGGCAGCAATGTCACGCCCTCGGGCGGGTGACCATACCCCGTCAGGATTCCATACACATGATTGGGGCCGCCGTGACGCGCCTTAACGATCAAGGACAGATCGGGCGGGAGTGCCCCGCCATTAGAAGCCGCCGCCGCCTTGTCGTTGGCGAAAGGCGATACAAAATGATCGCTCGGCAGGCCGGGGCGATCAAACATCTCGCCCTCCTCGTTCGGACCATCATGGATATTCGCCTGCGAGGCAATGTTCTTGATCTGGCCTTCGTCATAACCGAGATCTTCAAGATTGCGGTAATAAACGCGTTTCAAAGAATGACAGCCAGCGCAAACCTCGCGGTAAACCTTCAGTCCACGCTGCAAGGCGTCCCGATCATACGTGCCAAACATGCCGTCAAAATGCCAGTGTTGCTTTGGCGTTGCATGTGCGGATTCGGAAGCGTGGACTGGATACGTCAAAAAAGCCACAACCGCCGTCATTGCGAGGAGGCCGACAGGCCGACGCGGCAATCCAGAAAACCGGACAATGGATTGCTTCGCCTTCGGCTCGCAATGACGAATTTGAACTTCTTTTTTCATCTATTTACCCTCCGCCGTAACGGCTTCGTGGATGCTTGGCGGCAGATCGCGCCCCTTCTCCGTTTTTGACAGATACGGCAGGATCACGAGGAAAAACGCATAGTAATACGCTGTCCCCAGAAGGCCGAAATAACTGAGCGGCACAGGGCCGACCATCGCATCGGCGGGCTGCGAACCAACATAGCCGAGGAACACAAACACCGCGCACAGGATCAGGAAGAACAGCTTGTATTTCGGACGGAAGCGCGCACTGCGAACAGGATGGGAATCCAGCCACGGCAACACGAACAACAAAGCAATCGACCCGAACATCGTAATCACCCCGCCGAGCTTGGCACTGATGATGACAATATCGGTGAACGGAATACCAATATCAAACGTAATCGCCCGCAGCATCGCGTAAAACGGCAGGAAGTACCATTCCGGCACGATATGCGGCGGCGTCACCATCGGGTTCGCGGGCGTATAGTTGTCCGGGTGGCCAAGATAATCGGGCGCGTAGAACACAAACAGGCAGAAGATAATCAGGTAAACCAGCGTGCCGAACGTGTCCTTGATCGTATAGAACGGATGGAACGGCAACGTATCCTGCGGCCCCTTCGTATCAATGCCAAGCGGGTTGTTCGAGCCTGTCACATGCAGTGCCCAGATATGCAAGAACACAACCGCGAAAATCACGAACGGCAACAGGTAATGCAGCGCAAAAAAACGGTTCAGCGTTGGATTATCGACAGAAAACCCGCCCCAAAGAAGCTGAACAATGCTTTCGCCGACCACAGGAACGGCCGAGAATAAATTGGTAATGACCGTCGCACCCCAGTACGACATCTGACCCCACGGCAGGACATAGCCCATAAACGCCGTCGCCATCATCAGGAGAAATATAACCACGCCCAGAATCCACAGCAACTCACGGGGTTTCTTGTACGATCCGTAATACATGCCCCGGAAAATATGGATGTAAACGGCGATGAAAAAGAACGACGCACCGTTCATATGCAGATAACGGATCAGCCAACCGCCATTCACATCGCGCATGATACGCTCGACGGAATCAAACGCCATAGATGTATGGGGCGTGTAATGCATCGCCAGCACAATGCCGGTGACGATCATCAAGACCAGCATAATCATGGCAATCGCGCCAAAATTCCAGAAATAGTTGAAATTACGGGGCGTCGGAAACACGCCGTATTCTTTCTCCATCAGGGAGAAAACCGGCAAGCGCGAGTCGATCCACTCAACAACCGGGTTTGCAAAAGGAACTCGTTCACCGTGGCTGGCCATTGATAACTCCCTACCCGATTTTGATTTTTGTATCGGAGATAAACGTATAGTCCGGAACCGGAAGATTAAGCGGCGCAGGCCCCTTACGGATACGACCAGACGTATCATAGTGCGACCCGTGGCATGGGCAGAACCAACCGCCGAATTCCCCGACAGTCTCACCAATTTTCTGACCCTGCGGGATGCACCCCAAATGAGTACAGACCCCGACGACGACCAGCCACTCGGCCTTTTTCACGCGATCTTTGTCGGCTTGCTTATCACGAAGGGAACTGATGTCCACGCTTTCAGCCGCCGCGATTTCCTCGGGTGTGCGGCGGCGGATAAACACCGGCTTACCGCGCCATATTTCGGTTTTGCTCTGGCCGGGCTGAATGCTGGAAATATCAACCTCGATCGTTGACAGAGCCAGCGTGTCTTTCGCGGGATTAAGCGAATTCACAAGAGGCGCCGCAAAACAGGCCGCCCCCACCGCGCCGAACGCCCCGGCGGTCAACTGGAGAAAATCACGTCGGGAATTATCCTCGCACGATCCACCGCCACAGGGGCAGCAGCCTTGTTCATTTGTTTTTGTGTCTGATGTCATTTCTGGTGCTTTATGTTAAAACACGGATTAAATAATTGTGAGAGTTCATACTCCCCTCTTTATAAAGGATCAAGAGGGCTGTATCTACATCCTTCAATAATATTTTCACTTTTCCACACAAGGCTTGCACGTGGTCGATATTGCCCTCTATCAACCGGACATCCCCCAGAATGTGGGCGCGACGATGCGGCTAGCGGCCTGCATGGGAGCTGACCTTCATATTATCCACCCGTGCGGGTTCCCTTGGGACGAGCGAAAAATAAGACGCTCCGGCATGGACTACGCGGATATGCTAACCCTTCACACCCATAACTCATGGGATCAATTCAAAGGGGCAACAACGGATCGGCGACTTGTCCTCCTGACCACCAAGGCCGCTGTAGATTACTGCGACTTTCATTTCAAACCGGGGGATATTTTACTGGCGGGGCGTGAAAGTGCCGGGGTTCCCGGCGATGTTCACGACGCAGTTCACGCACGGGTCACCATCCCCATGACAGGCGCAGCGCGGTCATTGAATGTCGTGAACGCCCTGTCTATGGTGCTGGGAGAAGCGATGAGGCAGACGCGGCCGGAAAAATAATCCCCGCACTCCATTGATCCCAATGCGGCCATTTTTGCACAGGGACACTGGCACGAGGAAATTGTGTTGCTTTATTACGGTGACGATCAAAACTCATTTTGTTGTCGTGATAAAACAGAAGCTCGGCAATATTATACTTATCCAGCCCCATGACATTGCTGATTTTCTTTCTCTCGCACTGGCAATCGATTTCCGGAGGTATCACTCCACTCAGAATTTTTTCCGGTGCTATGGGGATTTCAAGACCTTCGTAGATAAGATCGCATGCGTGCGCCGTGCCGATCTTGATATATTTGCTCGTGGGGCTACGCAAAAGCCCATTCATCCGGCATATTGCGAGATGGGGAAATAAATCCTCCTTAACCCGCCCTTTCGGGGATTCATTATCAATAACAAATCCGCCCTTACCGACAGACACCCAGTCCACATTCCAGAGCGTATTGAGATTGACGATCTGCGGCCTTGGCACGCCCGCCAGTTCCCTTTCCTTTTCTGATTCTATTTTCAAACTGGATGTATAGGTGAAACCTCTCTCTTTCCCGTTCGGTATCACCGCCGGAAACAAAGCGTCGACAGAGACAACCTTGCCATGATTGTCACGGTAAACACCCCAAACAATCATCGGACGAGGGTTCGACCCAAGATTATATTTTTCTGCCTGTTCCCACCGGCGGAGACTGACGAGATGTATATCCCCTATTATTACTTTGTCCGTCAATTTTCCGGGGTACGCCGCCCCGTTTAATTCCGCACTGATAGCCAATGTCATATTACGCTCCCGATCATCGCAACCACTACAAAACCTCTCAAGTTATGTCAACAAAATATTGCCTTGTCGCAGTTTCCCGGCGATAGTGCCTCCCGCATGGAACAGATTGATATTAAAAAACAACAGGCCGCCGCATGGTTCAAAGCCCTGCGCACCCAGATTTGCGCCGAGTTTGAAGCAATTGAAGCTGAATATAGCGACAATCC
>JBASFN010000007.1:0-10755 GCA_049653045.1 Alphaproteobacteria bacterium | reverse complement strand
GAGCAGGATGGTGCGGGTAGAGGGAGTCGAACCCACACGCCTTGCGGCGCTGGAACCTAAATCCAGTGCGTCTGCCAGTTCCGCCATACCCGCGAAAGGCACGCCATGTGTTAGCCCAGCTTGCGCTTCAGTGCAAGGTTATAAAGCAATCAAATGCTGAAAATCAGAAATTACGACTCTAATTTACCGAGACTTGCCCTTCGTCAAACAGGAAAATCTATTGGTAATGATTAAGATCGAAAGAGTTGGCATCTGAGGTTGGCTCATACAACTCATCCTTATGTCTCGATAAAAACTCGCCTATAATGGAAAACCCTGCTCCGGGACTAATAGTTTTTGCCCCGCCGCCACTCACAAGACTAATTATACCAAATATACCGACAATTTCAGAATGAGGATTACCCGATCTCTCTAATTCCATAATCGACTCGGCCAAGGACTCACCTGAATTTTTGACAACGGTCTCGCTTTTAAATTTCCAGTCATTTCGTTCTAATCTGTACAAAGAAACAAGAAAGGTTGTTGCGCTTGCATCGTCTGTCATTCGACTAACCATATTGACGAAAGCCTTTGCTGCATCGCTACCCACCTCTGTCTGAATGCCATCGTAGACCATTTCAATCAAATCAGAATTAAGATCGCCATGATTATTACCCCTGCCAGCATAATACTCCGGGCGCGCGCTTAATTTTCTTTGGCCGTATTTATAAACAATCTCACTTGCTGTCATGGTCATCTTTTCTCTCCCAAATCATCTCAATGAATTTTGGAGTTGTACCATTTTTATTTTCATAACGTCAAGTTATTTTATATTTCTACTGATTCCCAATTACCTCATAAAGCAATAAAATGCTAAAAATTGGCAATAACGTCGCCGATATATGTTTCGAGGTCAGAGGCTACCAGGCATGCGCCGTGATGCTGGGCGCATTCGCCATGCACCCAGACGGCGGCGCAGGCCGCCTCAAATTCCGGCATCCCCTGTGCCAGCAAGCCCATTATCATTCCTGCCAGCACATCCCCCGTCCCGGCAGTCGCCAAGGAGGGCGGCGCATTTATGTTGATAACGGCGCGGCCATCCGGCGCGGCGATCACCGTATCGCCCCCCTTTAAGATGATGATACTCTTCACTTTTTTTGCGGCCTCTTTTGCCCGCTCCAGTTTATTGCCCGGCAATCCCGGAAAAAGCCTCTCAAATTCGCCCTCATGCGGTGTCAGGATACAATTTCTGTTTAAAATGCCCAAGGATGGCATCCCCGCCAAGGCTCCCAATGCCCCCGCATCCAACACGATTTTTTTTCCGGCGCGACATGCGGCGGCGATCATATCGGGCAATCCGGCATCATTCGCCCCGGCTCCCGGCCCGAGCAAAACAGCGTTACGCCGCGCATCCGCCAAATGCGGCTCGATTCCTCCCACCATATCCTCGATAATAACGTGAGGCGGCAATGACGCACGGTAAATCGCCCCGGCATCGCCCTGCGCCAGCACTGTTGTTACCCCTGCCCCCATCCGCGCACAAGCCGCCGCCGCCAGACGTGTCGCGCCCGTCATCTGGGACGAACCAAGGATCAGTGCATGGCCGTAATGATATTTGTGCGCCGATGTGACCCTTTGTGGATATGCGCCAATCCAGAGTCCGGGATTGTTCTCGACCGCTTGATGACCCGCTTTTGCGACAGTATGATCCGTAACGCCAATGTCACAGACCACCACATCACCGCACAAAGATTTTGCAGGTTCAAGGACGTGGCCAAGTTTTTTCCGACAAAACGTGATGGTTAAATCAGCCTGAAGCACTCCTGGGTCAATGACCCCGGTTGAGCCGTTAATCCCACTGGGAACATCAATAGCAACAACCTTATTTTTCTGGTGAGTTATCTTTTGAAAGATCGTGAGCACGGGCGGTGTTAATTCCCTGTCAAAGCCGATTCCAAAAACGGCATCAATCACAATATCGGCGGGATCAATTTCCAGTGCCTCAAAATCTTCGACCACGCCGTGCCACAACCGCGCCGCATCGGCAGCATCGCCTTTTAACGCCTCAACAGGAACAAGCGCGGCAACCCTGACTTTCCAGCCCGCCTGCCCCAGATGCTGGGCAACAATAAACCCATCACCGCCATTATTGCCGGAACCACACAAAACAAGTGCCGATCCTTGCTGGAATCGTTCGGCGATCAATCGCGCCGCCGCCTTGCCCGCATTCCGCATCAACGTCAGACCCGGCGTCCCGCTTTCAATCTGGAGCCTATCAGCCGCCGCCATCTGTTGACTGGAAAGAATTTCGTAAGGCATGAAAAGAAAGATATTCCAAAAACCACTCCCCGCCAAGGCAGAGAATGGGGCGACCGACGGGGATCGAACCCGCGACAACTCGGACCACAACCGAGGGCTCTACCACTGAGCTACGGTCGCCATACCATCTGGAAAAAGACGGATTCAGAATTGCCATTGTCTATAGGTTCATGGTAGCTCTGGTCAAGTTTTTTTACCCTCACAGGAGCGACAAAAGTGTCCGCAACCAGCTTCAAATTCAAAAATAACGCCGAACTCCTCAAATTTATCGCCCAAAACGAGATACAATTCATTGATCTCAATTTTACAGATTTCAGGGGAAAGTGGCAACACACAACGGAACATGCCAGCATTTTTAATGACGATTCGCTTAGCAAAGGCCTGTTCTTTGACGGTTCCTCCATCGCGGGCTGGAAGGAAATCCACGAATCCGACATGGTGATGATGCCCGACATTACCAAAGTCTGCGTCGATCCTTTTGCCGCCCAGAAAACACTAAAAATATTTTGTGACATTCACGACCCCGCCACAAACAAGCCCTATAACCGGGATCCGCGCTCGGTCGCGCGCGCTGCCGAAGCTCATCTCCGGAAATCGGGTCTGGCCGATACCGCCTATTTCGGGCCGGAGGTGGAGTTTTTCATTTTTGAGGACGTTAAGATCAATATCGACATGAATCATGTCGGCTTTCAAATCGATAGCACCGAAGGCCCGTGGAATTCCGGTCGTCACTACGAAACCGGCAATAACGGCCACCGTCCGGGAATCAAGGGCGGATATTTCCCCGAAAGCCCTGTGGACAGCCTGTCCGACATCCGGGGAGAAATGGTAACCGTCATGCAAAGCATGGGACTGGGAGTGGAAAAACACCATCACGAGGTTGCACCCGCCCAATGTGAGATCGGCATCCAGTACTCAACCCTGCTCGACAGCGCTGACAACGTGCAGATTTACAAACATGTTGTCCACAATGTGGCCAACAGCTACGGCAAAACGGCAACCTTCATGCCAAAACCCGTTTACGGCGATAATGGCTCCGGCATGCACTGCCACCAATCTCTCTGGAAAAACGGCAAGGCTCTGTTTTCCGGTGAAGGATATGCTGGACTATCGGAAACTGCCCTATTTTATATCGGCGGCATTATCAAACATGCCCGCGCCCTCAATGCCTTCACCAATCCGTCCACGAACAGCTATAAGCGGCTTGTCCCGGGATACGAGGCTCCGGTATTGCTTGCCTATTCTGCCCGTAACCGTTCGGCCTCCTGCCGCATCCCGCAGGTGAATTCTCCCAATGCGCGGCGCGTGGAGGTACGCTTCCCCGATCCGGTCGCAAATCCCTATTTTGCATTCGCCGCCATGCTGATGGCGGGGCTGGATGGCATTGAAAACAAAATCCACCCCGGCGAGGCCATTGATAAAAACCTCTACAGCTTGCCGGAAAATGAGCTAAGGAAAATACCGACCGTATGCCATGATTTGCGCTCTGCCCTTGATGCATTGAATGGAGATCGTCAATTCTTGCTCAAGGGGGATGTATTCACCAACGACCTGATTGACGCTTATATCAGCCTTAAAATGCAGGATGTTGAGGCTTATGAAACGATTGTACATCCTGTTGAATACAAGATGTATTATTCGTCGTAATTATCTACCCACCAGACTTTCATCAAGAGGCTGGAATGTTTCAAGCACCATGTTGAATGTGTGTTTGTTCCGCGCCCATACAAAGAAATCTTGATCCCTGGACGGCGAAATCATGCTGATGAAATAGTAATAATCCCCTGATTCTAGAACCGTGATAAAAAATTCATAATCCAGTGAATTGGTTTCATTGTCGATGGCGCGATACACCTCAATTTTACTGGAATTAACGGCGGGCTTGAGCTTTGGAACATCACGTTTTTCAATAACATCTCCCAATACCAACCCCAAACCAGACAGGTTCTCCTTAATCACCTGAACCTCTTCACCGAGACTGCTTACAATATCATGAGCGACAATGTCGGCCTGTATACGCCCATTAAGTCTCTTGTAATCCTTCCAATTCACCCTCTCCTCAGAGGCAACCCTCAAAAGATAAAAACTCATTCGATCAGCATTTTTCAAAGGAGCCGACTTGAATTGCCACGATGCAGGATAGAAAAACTCTGAAATATCTAGAAAACGGTACTTGGTCATTTCTTCAACCGTTTCTTCTACGGGAGAAGTCAAAGCAAAGCTTTTAATAACCTGCGCCTGCATCTGCTGATCCTGTTCCCAATAATCCGACGGAAGGGCATACTGAGCCAGTATTATCCGCTTTCCATTCATCACAGCCGCCGCACGAATGACGTAAGCAACATCCTTCTCAACTTTGACATAAATCGCCTCGGCACGTTTTTCATTGATCTCAACAATCCCCTGAATCGTGTAACCATTCGTCACCAGATGCTGCATCAACCATTCCGTTGCAGTAAGTTTGTAAGACAGATTGCCCGCCTCAATTGCAAAAGAACTCCTGCTATCGAGCATCGGGGGACTATAAAAACGCAATATCTCGCCAAGAAAGTCATCCGCCACACCAATGGCACCTATTTCTGAATTTTCCGGCTTTTCCCAGCTTTGCGGTATTCTCACACTATAGGCAAGATGCGAATCTCCACCCGGCGTGTCTTCATAAAGGGTTGTTTTGCTATTAAACTCCGCCTCCGGCATCAACGGAATTTCTTTCAAGGGCGGGGCGTGATCCTTGATAAAATCACCCGCTAACGCGACCGGAAGCCACGAAAGAAAAGCCACAAACACCAAGCTTGCAACAAAACGGGAAAAATATTTCATATCCTGTCCTACCTTATGCATTATACGAGACGAAAAAGGCATTTCCTGCACTTGCTGGAAAAATCGTTTGCCTTAAACATTATATGCGATTAAGTGATTGAAGGCGAGGCGCAAAATGGCTGATTTATTTGGTTCATCAATGGCAAAAAAGAAAAACACCTACGATGCTTCAGACATCCAAGTGCTGGAGGGGCTGGAGCCTGTCCGGCATCGCCCCGGCATGTATATCGGCGGCACCGACGAACGGGCGCTCCACCATCTCGCCGGGGAGATACTCGACAACGCGATGGACGAGGCCGTTGCCGGGCATGCCGACTGGATAGAATTAACCCTCGAGGAAGATGGATCGGTTAAAATCAGCGATAACGGACGTGGCATTCCCGTGGACGACCATCCCAAATATCCTGGAAAATCGGCTCTTGAAGTCATTCTTACCACCTTGCATTCCGGCGGAAAATTCAACAACAACTCCTATCAAACCTCGGGCGGATTGCACGGGGTGGGGAGCTCGGTCGTCAACGCCCTGTCCGATTCGATGTGGGTGGAAGTTGCACGGGGTGGAAAATTATATAAACAAACTTTCTCACGTGGGGTTCCCACCTCGAAACTGAAAGATATGGGCGCAATAAAAAACAGGCGCGGCACGGTCGTTTGTTTTCACCCCGATCCAGAAATCTTTGGTGCAAAGGCCAAGTTCAAACCGTCCTGGCTGCACCAGATGGCTCGGTCAAAGGCCTATTTGTACTCTGGCGTCAAAATAAAATGGCGTTGTTCGTCTGCGCTTCTCTCATCCGAGAGCAAAGTCCCGGAAGAAGATGAATTTCATTTTCCCGGCGGCCTTAAAGATTTCCTGACGGCATCCCTGCATGGGCGCGAAACGATCACCGCACTGCCCTTCGCCGGAAAGGCCGACTTGCCCGGAAATGAAGGCCGCGTTGAATTTGCCGTCGCATGGCCTGACGACGGTGAAGGATTCTCACATTCCTACTGCAACACAATCCCGACAGTCCAAGGCGGGACGCATGAAAACGGCCTAAGAACGGCTCTTGCCCGGGGTTTACGCGCCTATGCCGACATGACCGGCGTCAAAAAAGCCTCGATTATCACGGCCGAAGACATCATTTCCGGTTCGGCCGTTATTCTTTCCGTTTTCATCAGAAATCCCCTTTTCCAAGGTCAGACGAAAGAAAAACTCGCCAACGCGGAAGTAACAAAACTAGTCGATAGTGCCCTAAAAGACCATTTCGATCACTGGCTTTCCAATGACCCGGCCTCCAGCACAAAATTACTGGAAACCATCATAGACCGCGCCGAAGAACGCCAACGCCGCAAAGACGACAAGCTTATGGCGCGCAAAAGCGCGACGCGTAAACTCCGCCTTCCCGGAAAACTCGCCGATTGTAGCCGCCAGGAAGCCGAAGGGACGGAGCTTTTCATCGTCGAAGGCGACAGCGCGGGCGGATCGGCCAAGCAAGGCCGCAGCCGGGAAACTCAAGCCATCCTGCCATTGCGCGGTAAAATTTTGAACGTCGTCAGTGCCTCGATGGATAAAATTCGTGCCAATGCCGAGATACAGGATTTAACCTTGGCGATGGGGTGCGGCGCGGGCAAAGATTTCAATCTTGCTAACCTTCGCTATGAGCGCATCATCATTATGACCGATGCCGACGTGGATGGCGCGCATATATCATCCCTGCTCATTACATTTTTCTATACCCAGATGAAGCCTTTGATTGAGGCTGGGCATCTTTATCTTGCCCAACCCCCGCTTTACAGATTAACCGCCGGTACGCTCAATGAATATGCCCGCGACGATGCCCACAAAGAAGAACTTCTTAAAACTACCTTCAAGAGCAAACAGAAAGTGGACATCAGCCGATTCAAGGGACTCGGCGAAATGCCCGCCGCACAGTTAAAAGAAACAACAATGAATCCAAAAACGCGCAAATTGCTTCGCGTTACTCTGCCCGATGCCGTTGCTGCCCTCGGAATCGTCTCCGAACTGAACCAAGAAAACGGCGTTCCGCAAAACGAGACTGACGATCTGGTCGAAAGGCTGATGGGCAAAAACGCCGAATCGCGTTTCCTGTTTATTCAGGATAACGCCAAATTCGTCCAGGACATTGACGTGTGATTTTTTTTAAATCAAAAAAAATACTAATTTTTATCAGCGTCCTTACAATCTCTTCGCTTGGGTTTATTTCTTACCTTTATTTATTACCGCAGAAAAATAATACTGAAGACATCACCCGTCAGACTTTAAAAACACTTGGCCTCAACGAAACATACCTGTCCAAGCCACAAAAAAATGGAAACCTGACCATTTATCAAGACATCGCCCTTGATAAAGAACGAATAAGTTCGATTAAAAAAATCGCCATTCAGGCTCCCTCCCTACAGGATTTTCTTACCGTAGGCGTTGAAAATATTACGATTGATGGCATAAGCCTGATCGGGGAATGGGACGTAGAAACACCGGGATTTATAAAATTTTCCGGTTGGTCGCCGCCCGCAAAAATTGAATCTATTTCAAAACTGCCCTTACAAAGCCTGCGCCTTTCCAACACAGAAATTTCTCTGCTTACAAAAAACATGGGGGCCATCACCCTGAATTTTGATTTTGAATCGACTCTGCACGATGGGAAAATGTCGTTTCAATCCAGCCTGAAAAGTGCCCAGAAATTCATCAGCTTTACCGCCAACGCCGAAGGCATAATCGCAAAAAACTATCTCAATGCGGAAATCGGAATCGACAACGGAAAATTTGAAGTCCCAGAAGCCGCCATCCGCGTCAGCAGAGCGCACGGGTCAATAAACATATCAAGAGACATCTCCGGCGATCAAAAAATTATTGGCGAGATCAATGCTGGCGGCATTTCCCTGATGGGCATTCCATGGCAAAACGCCGTTGCCACCCTTGACCTTCGAAACGACACAAGAACAATCTTCGCTGAAGCAAAATCAATCGGGGTTGAGGGAATTGAACTCAGCCTGACACTGGCGCAGGAAAAAGACACGCCGCCAACCCTGTCAGGCCATATCCACGCCGAAGACGGGAGATCGCTTGCCGATTACCTGACCCAGCAAACACAGATCACTTTCCCCGCCACCGACCTTGAAACCATCAAAAGCATGAAAGCTGTTGGAATTGATTTTTTTCTCGAAGACCTGGGATCGGAACAAAAAATCAGATACACGATCCAGCCAGAAGAATCCGCGCCGGACAATGATGACCCTCATCAACATTGATTTTTACGGATAATCACAACTGTCGAAGGTCACCTTGGCAAAAGATCGCGCCCCTTCGGTAATGGTGAAACGATATTCCTTGTCCGCAATGATAAGCGATTGATGAATAGGCATCGTTCCCTTTTTTGTCTCGGAACGCCCATCCTTTAAGGCAAACTGCAAGGTCACGCTTTTCCCCGCATCAAACCAAGCCTCAGGCGCACCCGAAGCATTCCGCGATGAAACGCCCTCACCCTTGATGACAATAGTGCCATCCGCGATGCTAGCCTTACTCTCCGGCCCCTTGTAAGCAGGCGTGGATACAACAAATCTTTGTGTTTCTGGCTCCGAACAATTCCGAGGGGGGCGCGACGAACGGATCAAAAACAAAATACGTTCGGGATCCATACCGTCGGCAATTTGCTGGTGCACGAGGGTTATCAACTCCTGAATTGGTCCCTCAACCACGGTTTCATTATAAGTCTTTTGCAAATCCTCATACCGCCTCACGGCCGTAAGAGCCTCCGCCTTCAATTCCGTAACCGTTTCTTCAAGCTGCTGTTTTTCCTTAGTCAAGGATTCGGCCTGAGTCTTCATCAGGATTTCATTCCGAAACACGCTTTGCCGCCCTAGGAAAAAACCAAATGCCCCGGCAACGATCATAAACGCCATAACGGAAATAAGCCCTACCAAACGCTGAGCCGAGCGTTTCTTATATCGCCTGTAGGGATCGTAAGAATAGATTCCGGTCATTGAGTATCGCCGTTCGTGGTTTTCAAAGAATCGCGCATCCCTGATTCAACATGACCGCCAAGATTTTTCAAACCTATATTGAATAAAATTTCAGTATCACTCTCGCCGCTTGAGTCATCGGTGTAATTTCTCTGGCCGACAAGAGACCACGACCAGCACTGGCCGAAATAATCAAGCCCGCCATAAGCGCGCCGTAAACCTGGATTTTCGCCGAAATCGTTTGTTGCCCCTGCCCGCACACGCCAACCTTTCGACAGGTAATACCCGGCATAGGTTTGAAGCTGCTCGCGGTTTTCATCTATGCTCGTATCTTCAAGGGCACTGGCGTACAAATACCGCATCCCCAGATTTAGCCTGTCCCAATTCGCCGATCCATCGACCTCATGCCTTTCAGAAGAAAGCGTATCACTCGCAAGCTGGAAACGGTAATCAAGAGCATATTGGCCATTCACGGCGGCGGAAACCTGACCGACAATATCCGAATTCTGTCCACTCAAGCCCGATCCTTCTGGAAATGGATTGTCCTTATCACTTAACCTGTAACTCTGACCAAGAAAAACATCGCCCCGGCTGCCGCCATAACCATACGCCCCGGCGCGCACGCCATAGGTCACACGCGAGCGATCCTCAATCCTGTCTGACCCCGGAAAACGGTTTGGCTCAAAAATATTGCTGGCGTCAATCTGGACATCCTGACTGTCTTCGTTTGGAATTTTCGTATTTACATCAATATTGGGGGACACTGTCAGGGCAAGAATTGGCTCGAATGTTGCCTGATATTTTTCACGAGCACTCACCATGGGATAGCTTGTTTGTATCTGTGCATTTGGAAAAAATTGCGCTGCAAATGAATCGCCGCTCCGCCCCGATCCGGCCGTTGCAATGTCCCTGTCGCTTACAGAATAAAAATCGCCCCGCGCTCGGCCATCGACCGTCGTCAAAAATCCATAACTGGAAACCAGGCGTCTTTGCCAGCCACCCTCAACGCTGAGCCTATTCATATCCTGCCCGCTGCCCCCACGACGCAACCCTAGGAAAGAAGCCCCCATATCCCAACGCCCGCCCAGAACAGGAACGCTTCCCGGTTCACCGATAAAGCTTGCGGTTGCTTCCGGTAACACCTCTGGCTGTTCAACCCGGTTTTCATCAACGCGAATATCCTGAAACGTCAAAAACCGGGCTGTTGCGTAATCGCGCCCTGAAAACCGCTCTGCGTACACCTCGTTTTCAAGAACATCTTTATTACTAAAATCATACTGACGCATATATTGATCGTCCGAAGCCCAATTCACATTCACGCCTGAACGCCATTTCTCATTCATATTCCAAAGAGCGGCTCCCTTCACATGGCCGCGCACCTCGTCTTCCTGTTCGACTGTCGTCGTCCCGACTTTATCGGTGCGGCCTGAATAGGTGATGCCGCCATTGAGCTTCATTTCGGCCTTATCCCAACGCTGGCGATATTCGGCCAGCAATAAAGGGGATTCCTCCGTCATCGCCATCACGCCAAAGGTTGCATCCCTGTCCGGTGCGACATTCCAGTAATAATTGGACTGAACAAAAGCACCGAGATTGCTTTTATAGCCGCCGGAGGGAGCGAGAAAACCGCTCTTGCGCTTTACCGTGCCATCAGGGTGGGAGAAATACGGTGTATAC
>JBASFN010000006.1:0-2127 GCA_049653045.1 Alphaproteobacteria bacterium | reverse complement strand
TAATAGGCCAGCCTGTGAATTTTGTCCTCGGCGGTGCTTTTGATGCGGCGCAGGTTGTCGGCGTTCTGGTTGATGAGTTGCTGGGCGATTTCAATCGCGCCGCCGATTTCATCGTTGGGATTGAAGGGCGAGGATTGAATTTTTGGATTTTCCGGGTCTTTGCTGGCGGCGATCAGGTTGCCGCGCATGAACAGGATCGGCTCCAGCAGCCATTTGCTGAGGGCGATCATCAGGACGGTCGTTACAAACGCCGACATCAGAAGCATGATGAGAATTGTTTGCTCCACATACTCCATCATCTGGTTGCGGATTTTTGATGAATCGAGGCGGGCGACGATTATGTAGGGGCGTCCCAGATCGCTGCTTTTATAGACAACTTCGTAGGTTGAGCCGTCGGCTCCCCGGTATGTTTTTCCAAGGCTTTCGATGTCAAAAACAACCAGTGCCATTTGTGCGCCGTAGCTTTTGATCATGTCGAGTTGATTTGAATAGACCGCGATGCCACTGACGATGGTGGTTGAGAATAAACGGTTGATGTCGGCATCCGTAAAGGGGGATGTCAGAAAATCCGCGTTGCTGGTGTCGATTAGGGGCGCGATGGCCGAGCGGCCAATCTGTTTCAAGTGGTTGAGGTGTTTTTCTTCAAATTGCTTCAGGGTGACGCTGAGAATAATGGCCTGAATGGTCAGTATGGTTAAGAACACCGCCGTGATGATCCGCCAGCTTATCCGGCTTTTCCAGATATGCGCCGAGGAGGATTTGAACAGGCTGCCCACTAAGGAAGCTTTTTTGTTTTCCATTTCAGATGCTTCTTCTGCAACTCGTTCAGGGAGTTTTAATGAGGTTATGTCGATACTACGCGTCATTCGGTTCCCATTATTCCCTATTCCGGACAGGCTGTATATCCTGCATGAAATTTATTCACAGTGATTGTTTTCTTTCGTGAAATCACCGCTTCTTAATATATTAGGTTTTAAAGATTAATATCCGGTTTAGTTCCGTACAATTTTATGAAAATTGTTTTGAGCGGCGGAGTTTTCTTATTTAACCCGTTGTTATCAAATAATAATATAGAAAAAATCATAGTTTTTTCTTTTGTTTTCTATAATCCATAAAAAATTAATCAAAATCTGCGAGAGTCATAGAGGGTATAATAAATAACAAGTTGGGGCATCGTCGGGCATGAAGGTTATTCGGGAAAGCGCAGAGCACCATTTTATTACCATGCTTGAAAAATTGAAGGAAAATTCCGGTGGGTGGGTGGTTTTCACCTTTGCCTTGTCGCGGATGCTGGATCATGGTGAGTTGGTCGGGACGCTCGATGAAATTACGGTCAAAATCGGCAAGGCGCGGGCGACGGCATCGCATTTTTGCGATGGGCTTGAGGCGGCGTTGCGGGGTGTCGATGCGGGTTTTATTTATCATTTTTCCGATAACGATATTATGGCGCTGGTGCAACCTTCGGGTGAGAAGGATAAAGAGATTTTGTTATCCGTGTTCAAGGATATGGCCAGACAGGCGCAACCGGGATATGCCAGCCGGGGCGTTTTGGGCGAGGATCTTTACGGGTATCAGAAATTGGCCGATGCTAAATTGCTGTCGGCGCGACGGTTTGAGGCGTATGGGGTTATGGCCGATGCCAACAAGGTTTCGAGTATCGGCGTGCGGCGCAGTCGCTGCGATGTTTCTAAAGTCCTGATTATCGAGGATGATCGGTTTACGGCCTCTTACGCCGCCAATATTCTGAGCAAGGAGTATGAGCTTGGGATTGCGCGGACGGGGGAAGATGGGATTATTTCCTATATTGAGCAGGCGCCGGATATTGTGTTTCTGGATATTCATCTGCCTGGCCTGAATGGGCACGAGACGCTTCAGGCGATCCGCGCGGTTGATCCTAAGGCGTTTGTCGTGATGCTCAGCGTTGATACCGCGAAGAACAGTATCGTTCAGGCAACGCAGACGGGCGCGCATAGTTTCCTGAAAAAGCCGTTTTCAAAAGAGCGATTGCTTAATACCGTTCGTGCGTCGCCCTATGTGCGCGGCATCCATGACGATATGGATGGTAGTGTGCATTAAAATTTTAGAGCTGTCATCCCGAGCGAAGGGCGCAGCCCGCAGTCGAGGGAT
>JBASFN010000005.1:0-8860 GCA_049653045.1 Alphaproteobacteria bacterium | reverse complement strand
TTTTGATTTGTTTTTGCGCTTAATCGTCCAGAGGAACTTTTGTCTGGTCTTTTTTCGGCAGGAAATTCGAGAAATCAAAGCCGGCCGTACCTGTGATGTCCTTCGTTTCTTGCGGTGCAGGATTGGCGGCATCGAGGGCTGCGGCGCGTTCCAGCTTGATTTTTTCCGGGTCTTTTCCGGCGGCTTTCAAGCCCTTGTTCACGGCCTTTTCGTATTCTTGATAGGTGCAGAGGCCTGCATCCGCAGGGTGGCGCGGACGAATGGTGGAGCTGTTGGGGTTCGTCCGGTCGCGGATGGAATTGATCGTGGGTTTGGTTGTGCCAACCAGCTTGCAGATTTGTGCGTCGCTGATTTCCGGATTGTGTTTCAGGATATAGGCGATGGAATCCGGTTTGTCGGCGCGTTTAGAAACGGGCGTATAACGGGGGCCTTTGGCGCGCATTTTGACTTGCGGCAGATCGGAGCGGCACGCCTTCAGCGTTGCCTTTGGGTCGGCCTCGCATCGTGCCAGTTCTTCTTTGGTCAGTTCGTTATTTTCAATCGGGTTGCGCCCGACAAGGCCGCGTCCGATGTCTTCGTTCGCCAGTGCTTCGATCTCGATCTCGGTCAGGTTGGCGAAATCCGCGATTTGGCGGAAGGTCAGGGCGGTGTTTTCAATCAACCACACAGCTGAAGCCTTGGGCATCAGCAGGACGTGTTTTGGTTTTTTTGCGACGAGTGCCATATTTTTATCTCCTTCAGTCGATGGCGCAAAAACGGCTTTTGCGCCCGATCCACTCCCTTTTGGATCAACGGTATCAAAACCTTAAATAATGGGAATAGGGGCAATATAAGGGCAGAAACCGGGAAATGCCAGAGAATTTTTTAGATTTTTAACACCAACTTGCCCGTGTTTTCGCCCTTTTCTAGTATTTCATGGGCTTTGGCAGCGTCTTTTAAGGGGAAAACCTTGTGAATGACGGGCTTGATCTTGCCCGAGGCAATGTGCGGCCAGACATACTCCCTGATACCGTCGGCGAGGTCTTCCTTTTCATGGAAGGGGGCGGCGCGCAAGGTCGATCCGGTCAGGATCAGTTGTTTTTGCATGATTTTTGGGATGGAAATAGTCGCCTTCGCCCCGTCGGGATAGGCGATGGACACATGCCGTCCGTATTTGGCGAGGCAGTCGATGTTGCGCGCCACGTAATCGCCGCCCACCATATCGAGCACGACATTGACGCCTTTGCCGCCGGTAAAATCTGAAACCAAGGGGACAAAATCTTGTGTTTTATAATTGATGGCAAGGTCGGCGCCGAGTTTTTTACAGGCGCGGCATTTCAGATCGTTCCCGGCCGTGACGATAACATTCCCGCCAAAGGCCTTAATCATCTGGATCGCCATTGTGCCGATGCCCGATGCGCCGCCATGGATTAGTGCCGTCTCGCCGCGTCTTAAGAATCCGATGGAGTAAATATTTTTCCAGACGGTAAAGACGGCCTCGGGCAGGGCGGCGGCCTGTTCAAGCGATAATCCATTAGGAATGGGCAGGCATTGCGTTCGGCGTACACGCGCATATTCCGCATAGCCGCCGCCCTCCAGCAGGGCGCAGACTTTTTCCCCCGTTTCCTCGATTGTTCCTGATACCTCTAGGCCGAGCAGGGGCGAGGCTCCCGGCGGCGGGTCGTAATGCCCCATGCGTTGTAAAAGGTCGGCGCGGTTGACCCCGGCATAGGCCACCTTGATAAGAACCTCGCCGCCATTTGTTTCGGGTTTTTCTGCCTCGCCATAGCGCAAAACATCAGACCCACCGGGGCTATCAAAGAAAATTGCTTTCATAGATACCGATATATCAGGTTCACGCAAAGGCGAAAAGTCTTCGCAAGGGATGCAATGTATTTTTATTAAAATAGACTTTGCGTTCTTTGTAAATTCTTGCGCGGACTTGGCGTGAACTCTGTTTGAATTGTAAGTCGAATTGTTCTAGTCTTTCAAGGTGTTTCGGGAAGGGAGGCGAGAGCCATGTTGGAAGAAGATATGCTGCCGCAAAAGCAGTCCGCGAAATTGAAAAGTCTGGTCGATATGTCGATTGCCGAACTGGAGCACTATATCGAGGATTTAAAAACGGAAATTAAACGTGCCGAAGCCGATATTGTGAAGAAAAAAGCTGTGCAGGATGCCGCGGCGAAGTTTTTTAAATAATGTTACATATCGCAAATGGGTGTGCTGCGAACGGAAAATTCCCCGTTTTTAAATTGAAGGTCAGGGTAAGAATTTCTGTCATTGCAAAGAGCCGTAAATAGGACTTTTTTAGCCTTTGTTTCTATCAGTCGAATTCGTTCAGTGGATAGTCCTATAATTTCTCCGATTTCCTCAAGCGTGTGCAGATGGTCGTCCCACCCACCTTTATAAAGACGAATGTTTAATTCATCCGTAAGGCCAATGCCAAAGCGGTGTATTAGGACTTCGCGTTCATTGGGTCTTAGTTTTTCCTCAATCAGGGATGTGATGTATCTGTTCAGTAGCGTTATTTCCGTCGCTCTTATCGGATCTTCCGCGTGCGGATCGATCAGCAGGTCATAGTCATTCTCCGTACCTGGATCAAAATCAAATTCGTATTCTTCGCTATGATCGTAATCATATTGGGGGTGGCTGCTGTCAGAAAAAACTTCTTGGAGGCTTGGCGATTCATCGGTGCGTTTGATGGATTGCCGTATCGATTTTTTAATAAGGTCTGCCAGTTTCAAATGGCGGTTTTCCGGTTTGAGGGAATTGTCTATCCCATCCTGAATGGCGTCAAATGCAGCAGATAAAACTGCCTCATTGGGATATGGTTTGTCTTTGGAAGAAAATTCTTTTCTGACGAGAGCGAGGCACACGGGGGCGTAATGCACATAGAGGCGTTTCAGAGCATCCTTGCTGTTTGAATGCTCTAAGGCGTTTAGGCAAGCTTGTTCCTCTGTTTGGCTGAGGGGGGCTGTGCTTTTTGCCTGTTTCTCTAAATCAAAAAGAATGTGCTCGAATGCCATTTTTATATCCCATGCGGTTATATTTATAGCGTTATAGGGGGATGTAAAAATTATGTCAATATAATTCGTGGGAGAAAAATCACGCATAAACGCGTGGAATGGCTGATGGCACGGATAGTAACGCCGATCCATTCATGTTTTAATACCGCCGAAAGGAATTCCCATGCGCATAGAAGAAGACGTAAAGCTCGATTTTAAAGATGTTCTGATCCGCCCCAAGCGTTCGACGTTGGCCAGCCGGAAGGATGTTGATGTCTCTCGTGAGCTTCGGTTCAAGTGGAGCGAGAGGATATATAAAGGCGTTCCCGTCATTGCCGCGAACATGGACGGCGTTGGCACATTCGCTATGGCGAAGTCGTTTATTGACGACGGCAACGGCCTTACGGTCGCCTTGCATAAACATTATAAACTCGAAGACCTCGTGAAATTTTTTGGCAAGCATGGCGGTGAGTCCGTTTGGTACAGCATCGGCATTGCAAAAGACGATCAGGAAAAATTAAAAGAATTTTTGAAGTCCAAGCCTCAGAAAGAAGGCAAGGGAATAGATAAAATCTGTATCGACGTGGCGAACGGTTATAGCCAGCAATTCATCGATTTTGTAAAACGCATCCGCGATACCGTGCCGGAAGGTATCTCGATCATGGCGGGGAATGTCGTGACCGGAGAAATGGTGGAGGAATTGATTTTGGCCGGCGTGGATGTTGTGAAGGTCGGCATCGGGCCGGGTAGTGTTTGTACGACGCGCAAGATGACCGGTGTGGGCTATCCACAGCTCTCGGCTATCATTGAATGTGCGGATGCTGCGCACGGGCTTGGCGGATTGATCTGCGGCGATGGTGGCTGCACGGTTCCCGGCGACGTGGCGAAGGCTTTTGCGGGCGGCTCGGACTTTGTGATGCTGGGCGGTATGCTCGCCGGACATGATGAGTCGGAGCAGAAAATTGTCACAGAAGGCGGTAAAAAATACCTCAGTTTTTACGGCATGAGCAGCGATACCGCGATGAAAAAACATAAAGGCGGCGTTGCGGAATATCGTGCAAGCGAAGGAAAAACCGTAAAAATTCCTTATCGCGGCAGCATCGAGCCGACATTGCAGGAGATTCTGGGCGGGTTGCGCTCGACCTGTACTTATGTGGGCGCGAGGCGGTTGAAGGAATTATCAAAACGCACGACCTTTATCCGCGTGACACAGCAGATCAATAATATTTTTGGCAGTGGCAACTGATCCGGAACTTGCGCTTTGACGTGAGGGCGGCTACAGTCGTTCCACAATCAAATTTACAGGGAGTACAGGGTAATGGATGAGATCGAACAACGTCTGCGGGAAACATCGGAGAATTGCTTCAAATCGTATGAGGCATGGCGGAGTGATCAGAAAAATGCCACCGCCCGCGAGTCATTGCAGGATGCTATCCATGAACTGAGGAAGGTTTCCTCGCGCCTTGAAATTGAACTGGCGGTGAGCGAACGCAATGAAATGGCTCAGCACCCGATTCCGATCCCCCCGCACCGCGATGCCAGACGCCGCGCCGGCGGTGATGCCGATTTTGAAGGCCAGCGTTTTGAACCCGACAATGACCAGAATTTTAATGTTGGCGGCGGACAAAATCCACAAGGTCATCGCCCCGCCTCGCATGGCGGTAGCGGCGGAGCCAGCAATATGAAACGCCGTATGCATCGTCGCCCCGAAGGTGGTGGCGGACAGCAGGGTTAATTAACCTCCCGCTTTTATTTCTTTCGTATCCAGCGCCTCGGCTAGTCGCATTTTTGCGCTGCCGGGGGCGAGTGGTTTTTGCTGGGATGAATGCGGCGACCAGCCAATCATAAAAATAACCTCGAACGTGGCGCGGATGCGCCCGTCATGTTCGCTGAAATTTTCGGCGTAATGTGCGGCGGCGCGGTGGAAAAAATTCCGGCCGGGAAATTTTTTATCTCGTGCCAGAATGGAATTTCCCTCGCCCATCCCGCGCAAATCTTTGAGCAATCCGAACATATTGTCATAGGTTACGGTTAGAATTTCAGAGTCGATAACGGGTAATGCGAATCCGGCGCGTTGCATCAGGTTTCCCGCTTGCGGCTTGTCGGCAAACGGAAAAACGCGAGGGGAAATCCCGCCTCTTGTCTCCATCTCGGCGGCCATAAGGGATTGTCGCAATTCAAAAAGCGTTTCCCCGCCAAACATTGCGGCCATGAAAAGCCCGTCAGGTTTCAGGGCGCGTTTTATTTGCACAAGCGCGCCGGGTAAATCATTCGTGCTGTGCAGGCCAAGAGAGTTGATAACAAGATCAAAGGAATTATCCGCGAAAGGCAGTAGTTCGTCATCGGCGCAAACGAACGGACTATTTAATTTTTTTTCAGAAGGGATCAATCCCGTGCCGATCAGGGTCTTTATTTTATCGTCTGGAATAATGAAATTATTTTTGCCGTGAAGCCCCATGAACAGGGCGCGGGGAAAATTTCTTTTAATGTCCTCCAGCCGTCCCGATATTTGCGTCTCTGCCCAATCAAACAAGAATGAATGCTGTGGCAGGTTTTTGAGTGCTCGTGCCCGGTTTTGGCGTACTCTGTCCCGGTCGAAAATCAGGATATTTTCTGTCGCTATATTCATCGCTCCAGCCGGGGTTCGTTCTTTTCCTCCTGCTCAAGGTCTTGCAGGTATTCATCGAGGTCTTCCTCGAAATGATCCGGGGCTGGTGCGCTATCCGTTGGGGCATTCGGCTCGGCATTCGGTGTGTCCGCTTGGATAGGGGGCGCAGACTCCATTGAAGGCAGGGGGGCAGGCGCAACTTCGACGATGACCGCTTCCGGAATTGGTTCTTTTTCCATTTCAGGGATGGGGGGCGGCGCGTTCAAGATGGCCGCGTGGAATGGTTGCGGTTTTTTCGGAGGAAGAGGGGGTGTTGCCGCAGGCGCGGGCATGAGCGGTTTTTTTAGCTCTTTTTCAGAGGAGAGCGGCGCAGGATGGTGATAGGAAACCGGGAGAGACCATTCCGGCCGCCCGTGATCGAATTTTTCGACAAGGTCGGGATTGGCGCGGATTTTTGCCTCGAATTTCATGTCTTCATGCAGGTAGCTATAGGCGCGCCGCGCCAGCACCGTGAAATTCATATCCACCCGTAAGTTCGGTTTTTGCCGCAGCAGGAGAACCTGATAGGGCGGCATGAAGCCCGTTTTTTTGTCTTCAAAAAATCCGGGGGGAGCCGCCACAGCAAAGGGATGGATTTTTTGCGGCGTGATTCCAAGATGGCTGTAATAGCTTTCGCCCATCTTGAACACCATTTGCGGGAAAACTCCAAACTGATCTGCAATAAATTTTTTAGCCTCCAGAATATTTGTGATGTTCCGGGGAAGGTTGAAGCTGGGCGCCGTTAGGGTGACGGTGCGGGAATCGCGCTTTTGGGCAACTGGCAGGTCTTCAAGGAAAAACCCGGCCAGAACCTCATCTTTCATGTTCTTGGTTAGGGGCAGGACAATGGCCGTATTAACGGTTTTATCGTCAAAAACGATGAAATCCACATCCTGCGCGGCGAGGCCGCTGACCGCGCCCCGCGCTTGCCCCTCTTCAACAAAGGTGGAACGCACCGGGCGAAGTTCCCCGGCGAGGCCTTTGACGTCTCTGAACCGATTGCGCTGGCCTTTATATTGCTGGAGCATTTTGTGTAATTTTTTGTCTTTCGTGACCTCGCATCGGTGAAAGGTAATGTTTTTGCTGTCCCAGCTTTCCGCTTTTAGTTTCAGGTGATCGAACAGCGATAAAATCTGTAATTCCAGCCGCGCACTGGGGATCATTCCGACAGTGATGGCATTTAAAACTTGTTGTGCATCCATCTCGCGCAAGACTCCCTTGGCTTGGAACCGCTCGGTATGGCCGAGGAATTTTTTTGGTGTGGGTTGGTTTTTTGTTTCCTCAACATTCAGGTAATAGGTATAGACACGCTCCTCGATATATTCGGGCGCGGGGTAATAATCGGGGCCTTTTTCGAGAACGGCACTGACACGCGGGATCAATCCAAGATAATCCCGTGAAAAGCGGGCTGAATTTTTGACATCAACCTGTTCCATCTCAAGGATGGCGGCATTGTCGAGTGATAGAGGCTCTATCATGTGACCCGACCATCGACGTTCATCGAGATTAACGCCACTCCGGGGCACGGCGTTGGCGATGCTGCGTACTACACCGTCATGCAAGAATATTTTTAACTGCCAGTTTTCATCGACGCGGTAGGGGATGATTTCGGCCGTATCAATTCCGCGTGTGACGATGTCGAGAACGCGTCCTGTCTGTTCGTCCTTCATGGCGTTAATTTTTAAATGTGTATCTTTTGGCGTCGTCGGGCGGCGTTCTTCGATATAAAGGCTGCGCCGTTCTTGCATTTTATGGGCAACGGCGATGTAGGAAGTCGGCGGATGGCCAAGCGGTTGGCCACCATCGGCATAAAGCTTGAACTTTCCCTCGAAATTCCGGGTAATGAATTCTTCTTCCCAGTGTGGGCCGGAATATTGCACGCGTGCGCCGAGCGCCCGTAATTCTTTGTTGAAATCACGGGGGGTGTAGAATGTATATTCCTGTGCCAGACCCAATTCCCAGTGGGCGCGGTTGTCTTTCCGCATCAAGAATTCATACGCCCAGCGATAGGGCAGGCGAAACAGGCGCGTGCGCGGAAATCGGGGCGGCAGTTCTTCAAGGAAAAAGCCACGGCATCCGGGATCTTGCCGGGGGCGCGCATGTTCGGAATACCATGAAAGAAGGTCAGGCTCGGACATTGTCGAAACCGTTTCGCCGTCTCCATCTGTATCGGGCATCTCGATCAGGATAAATTCGCCGGGTGGCGGTCTTGCGAAATCGCGGATAAACATCGTTCCGCCTTTTTTCAGCAGGCCGAAATGTTTTTTCAAAGTATCGCTGACGATGCGTTCGTTATAACGCGATCCGGAATAAACTTCGTGCAGGACGTAGGAATTGATAACGGCGTCAAAACTTTCTACCGGCAGAATATCGCTGATGACGTCGCCAATGACGAATTCAAGATTATGCAGGGAATATTTTTCGCGGGCTTTGGTAATTTGGCGTCTGCTTTTGTCCAGCCCTGTAAATTTGACCTTGGGGCTGATGGCCGCCATAGCATAGGTCATGGCGCCATCATCGCACCCCATATCCACGACTTTAGCCCCTTCATCCAGCAAGAGGTGCGAGAGGGTAAACCACGCCTTACGGATAATATTCGGCGATATTTCCTTTAAAAGCATATCCCGTCTTTCGAGATAGGACTCCTGTTCGGCGATATATTCGTTGCTGCGGTTGGGCATGATCTATATAAAAATCAGTGTTTACAATATGTTATAAGATTATATCCTGTATGCGACAGGCATCATACAAAAAAGGCTTTCCCGAATGCAAACACTGAGAAAAAAGGCCTTGGCGGTCGCAGGGCGGGCGGTGGATGGTATCCTCCCCCCGCGCTGTGTCGTCAGCGGCCAGATGGTGGAGCATCAAGGGATGCTGGCTCCGGATGTCTGGGCTGATTTGGATTTTATTACCGAGCCTTTCTGTAATGTTTGCGGCTTTCCGTTCGATTTCGAGGTCGAGACGGAATCACAGTGTGCGGCCTGCCTTGAGGACAGGCCGCCCTATGAATCGGCGCGTGCTGCGCTGAAATACGGCGAGAGCAGCCGGGGGATTATCCTCGGGTTCAAACATGCCGATAAAACACATGCGGTCAGGGCTTTTGTGCCGTGGCTGAAAAATGCGGGCGCAGGGATTTTGGAGGAAGCCGATATTTTGACGCCTGTTCCCTTGCATTTTTGGCGGTTGGTGGCGCGGCGTTATAATCAGGCGGCGCTTATGGCTTATGCTC
>JBASFN010000004.1:0-3038 GCA_049653045.1 Alphaproteobacteria bacterium | reverse complement strand
ATGATGCATTACGAAGTGCCGGACAATATGGTGTACCCCATCGAAAAAAGCCCGGATGTTATTGTCTATTCCCTGTTCCCGGATCACGAGCCGATTGGCTATAAAGTGCCCCTTATCAAGGTCGGCGACCTGTTCTGATTTTTTCAGCTTGCATTGGCGGGCGAAATCTTTATATTCCCGTCGTCTTTCCCCAATTAAGCGAGTGTAGCTCAGGGGTAGAGCACGACCTTGCCAAGGTCGGGGTCGAGGGTTCGAATCCCTTCACTCGCTCCAATTAAATCAATACGTTAGATGGTTTTATTGGTTTCCCTGAATTTCTTTAAGCAGCAAACAGCCATCAAGGGGCGACCCACCTTGATCTCTATCTAAGAACCTTTTGGATCGTGAGCCTGAGCTTAGCTTTTTGCCAGTTTGCTGTGGCGGATGGAGTAGGCAAAATAGATCACTATGCCGACGCCCAACCATGCGATGAAACGAAGATGCGTCAGGACTGGCAGGAACGCAATCAAAGCGCCGCAGGATAGAACACCAAGTACAGGCACGATCAAGCCGCCGGGAGCCTTGAACGGGCGCGGCAGGTCGGGGTGCGTCAAGCGCAGGGAAATCACACCGCCGCAGACCAGAACAAACGCCGCCAGCGTGCCAATATTGACCAGTTCGGCCAACATGCCGAGAGGAATGAACCCGGCCATGATCGCCATCACCACGCCGCACAAAACGGTTGTGCGGACGGGAGTGTGGGTTTTATCATCGACCTTTGCAAAGAAAGGCGAGATCAAACCATCGCGGGCAATAGCGAGAATGATCCGCGTCAGGCCGTAATAGAGCACCAGCATCACGGTCGTTAGTCCCATGATAACGCCCGTTGCTACAAGAGCGGAAGCCCAGTTCACGCCGATCTGCTGGAGCGCGAATGCTACGGGAGAGGAGACATTCAGTTGCGGATAGGGAAGAATTCCCGTCAACAGACCCGACACGACAATATAAATGATCGTGCAGAAAATGAGCGAGGCGAGAATACCGATGGGCACGTCACGCTGGGGGTTTTTGGCTTCCTCCACCGCCGTTGAAACGGCGTCAAAGCCCACATAGGCGAAGAAAACCAACGATGCCCCGGCCAATACGCCGACGGTTTTTCCGTCGGGGAGCGTGTCGAACCAGCCGAAGGGCATGAAGGGCGACCAGTTTTCAGGATTGACGTGGAAAATGGCCACCGCGATGAAAACGGCAATGGTCAATAATTTTATGAACACGGCGACGGCATTGATACGGGCACTTTCCTTGACGCCCATAATGAGTAAACCCATGAGGACGAGGATGATTCCCACGGCGGGAAGATTCATGATTCCGGGATCGGGCACGCCGGTTATCTTGTCAACGGCGAACGGCCCTTTTGTCAGAGCTTCGGGCAAACCCATGCCGATAGCGGTGAGTGCATTGTTGAAATAGCCCGACCAGCCATTGGCCACGGCGGCGACCGATACGCCGTATTCCAGGATCAAATCCCAGCCGATAATCCATGCAATCAGTTCGCCGAAAGCGGCGTAGGAATAGCCATACGCGCTGCCGCAACCGCCGACGCTGGCGGCCAGTTCCGAATAGGCCAGCGCAGCAAAAGCGCAGGCCGTGCCTGCAACGATGAAAGACAGCACAACCGCCGGACCTGCCTGCGTTGCCGCCGCCACGCCTGTTAAGACGAAAATCCCCGTGCCGATGATCGCGCCGACACCGAGCAAGGTCAGATCAAACGCGCTCAAAACTTTTCTGAGGCTCGGGCCATCGTTGTCGGCTGTGACCTGTTTTTTGCGGAAAAGCTGCTGCAGCATAATTTGACTCCTGTTGCTATCAAGTCCTTAAAGGTACTGGATATTTTACCGAAAGCCAATATTGCCATTTTTCTTTCGTCTGCCACGACAATGGGGATTCATTAACAAATTGTTAATTATTTTTCCGTAATATTTTACAATCTCTGTGGGAGAAGTAGATGACCGAGCCAAATTTAAACGCCAACAGCGACAAAATTAAAGAGCTTATCGATGACCCAAAATTTCAGGAACAAGGTTATAGCCTTGATGTAGTCGTCTACAGCATTGCCGGTTCTCCTTTACAGCATACCAACATCGAACTGATGAAAGACGGTCAGTTTGTTACAAGCTTTGATCTTTGGAGCCTTAATCGTAAAAATGAACTTATTAATGGTGCTGGTGATGCCACTCTTTACGAAGACGATGAAAAACTTGCTCCTGTGATGGATGATAACAAAGAGGATAATTTTGTAGTCAAACCGGAAAACGAGGTTGCCCGTAGCACGCTTGTTTCAGGAACCGGGATGGATGTTCTTGTTCCTCTGGCAAAAATGAGCGAGTTTACTGCTCATGCCGAAAAACAAAATTTAAACTATGAGAAATGGCCGGAAAAAAATCAAAAAAATGAATCTAACTCAAACGGCATGGCCTTTGCTCTCGTCGAACATGCCGGGTTTCCAATGCCTGATGAAATAACAAAAGCGACGAGTGAAAATAGTGTCGGAATAGACACAACACCTGGAAAGGACGATAACCTGCGGGGGAAAATATGGCCTCAGGGAAAATCATCCGCCTATGACGCATACGATTCTGATCCGCAGGCTCTGCTAAAAGATAAGAATCAAATGAAACAATTTTATGATGATCTTGACGCCATAGACTTAAACAAACAACAAAAAGACCTGAAGACACAGGCGGCGGAGACGGAGGCAAGTAAACCCTCGTCAGTGCCTCGTCCTTAATACAATCCCCCGGTTCCCGTTGTCATATCATCCGGCGAACGCGTAGTTCCGGTGTCCGGATAGGGAACGTATTCTTCGGGCGGGCTGGTTTCGTCGGGGTAGGCCGCATTATTATCGCCGCTGTAGGACGGACCATAGACCGCGTTGCTGCCGTTGTCGTCCATCACCACGGGGGAATCACCGGGTTCATTGCCCTGAACGAAGGCTTCCCAAATGACATCCTTGTCACCGCCTTGTGCGCGTGCGCCGGTGTGGGCGTTGATGCGAATGT
>JBASFN010000003.1:0-16205 GCA_049653045.1 Alphaproteobacteria bacterium | reverse complement strand
CCGATTATCCGTACTTTTGTGCCGTTCCTGGCCGGGGTGGTGCAGATGGAATTTCGGAAATTCATGCTTTATACGGTAGTCGGTGCTTTTATCTGGGTAGGTGGATTGTGCTTTGCAGGGTTTTTCTTCGGCAGGATGCTGCCGCCCGAGGCGGTGGACAAGTATCTGTTACCGATTATTGTTGCGATTATAATCCTTTCGTTCCTGCCCTCCGCGTATCATATATATAAGGAAAGGCAGGCAGGCGAGGGCGGGGTCAAATAAGCCGCTATTTGCCAATCATCCTAAAAAATTGATATATTGTTCATAACGGCCTTGCTTGTTCACAGGGTTACGCACATATTATCCTAGAGTTATTCACCGATTCGCCCACAGATTTATCCCAAATTTCATGTCGCAACAAACCGTTCGCATCGCCCCGTCGATCCTTTCCGCCGATTTCGCCAAATTGGGCGAGGAAGTACGTGCTATCGACGCAGCCGGGGCTGATTATATCCATATAGACGTGATGGACGGCCATTTTGTGCCGAACCTGACGTTCGGCGCGCCGGTGGTCAAATGCCTGCGCCCTCATTCAAAGAAAATCTTCGACGTGCATTTGATGATCGAGCCCGTCGATCCGCTGATCGAGGATTTTGTAAAGGCGGGAGCCGATATTATCACCGCGCATGTGGAGGCAGGGCCGCATCTGCACCGCACCTTGCAGACGATTAAATCACATGGCGTGAAATGCGGGGTGTCGTTGAATCCCTCGACGCCGATTGAAAGCATCCGCGAAGTGATGCCGATGCTGGATTTGATTTTACTGATGACCGTCAATCCCGGTTTCGGCGGACAGAGTTTCATTCCGATTTTCGACAAGATTAAGGCGGCGCGCAGAATGATAGACGCGCAAGGACGCTCTATTGATCTTGAGGTCGATGGCGGGATTAACCCGGAAACCGCAAAACAGGTCATCGCCGCTGGGGCGGATGTATTGGTTGCCGGGACTGCTGTGTTCAAGGATGGGCCTGCGAAGTATGCGGGCCATATAAAATCGTTGAGAGGTTAGAGATGCCGATAAACCTGATCCGACAAATTCGTGACAATGCCAGCCATCTGGCTTGCGGGAATATTTTGTATGACTGGAGCCTGAAGGGTGATGTTCCGGACAGGCTCAATGTCAAGCCAACCGATCCGTGGGCGGGGAATGCCGAGGCGGGGCGTTGGCAGTGCGACGGTGCGTTTTCTCTAGGCGGCGATCAGTTGTCGTTGCGCGGCGGGTGCTGGGAACCGGTGGGTGTGGACGGCGCATGGCTCGATCATATGCACGGGTTCGAGTGGTTGCGCGATTTGCGGGCGCTGGGCGGTGAAGAGGCGCGGCAGCAGGCACTTTGGCTGACCGAAAGCTGGATTCATTATCATCCGCGCTGGAGTTCCCTTGCGTGGCGCGTCGATCTGTGCGGCAGCCGGATTGCGATGTGGATTTCACATTTTGAATTTTTTGTCGAGGCCGCCGGGCCGGATTTTCAGGACATTTATTTTGAATCCCTAACGAAGCAGGCGCGGCATTTGAGTCGTTCGCTGCCGGGCGCGTCGGCGGGAGTCGGGCTGCTCAAGGGGATCAAGGGATTGCTGTATGCCGGTCTGGCACTTGAAGGTCGCGAGGCATGGATCGATCAAGCACTCAATCTTCTCAATCAGGAAATCGGCAAGCAGGTTTTGCGCGATGGAGCGCATGTGTCGCGTTCGCCCGTGCAGCATTTGCAGGCGTTGCAGATTTTTTTGGATGTTCGCACGGCGCTCAATGCGGCGGCGCGACCGATGCCCGAAAGCGTTCAGCACGCGATTGATAATTTAGGCGCAGCGTTGCGGTTTTTCCGTTATGGCGATGGCGGGCTTGGGGTTTTCCACGGCACGCAGGAAGGCAGCCGGGAATTGCTGGATGCGGTTTTGTCTGAGGCGAATGTGCGCGGGAAAGGATTGCAAAGTTTGCCGTGCGCGGGGTTTGAAAAAATGTCGCACGGACGGACGCTTGTGATGCTGGATTGTGGGCGGTCGCCGCCGTGGCCGCATGACCGGGGCAGCCATGCCGCGCCGCTCGCGTTCGAGATGGCCTACGGCAAGGAGCGGGTTTTCGTTTCGTGTGGGACGCATCCGACCAATCCGGACTGGCGCGATGCGCTGCGGGCGACGGCGGCGCATAATACGGTATCGCTGGATTACCGGAATGCGTGCGAAATTCGCGCCGACGGGCATTTTTCGAGAAAGCCGCGCACGGTGAGCGCGGTGCGTGAGGAAACGAAGGATGGTTGTTTCGTTGAGGCGTCGCATGATGGTTATGCGCTGGTTAATGGGATAGAGCATCGCCGACGGTTGTATTTGTCGGATCAGGGGAATGATTTGCGCGGGGAAGATGTTTTGATGAGTCAGGTGGCGTTGGCGCGGCCTGTCGATGTCGCCGTACGGTTTCATATCCACCCCCGCGTGATGGCGTCGATGACGAGCGCAGGCGATGAAGTGTTGCTCCGTCTGCCAAGCGGGATTGGCTGGCGATTTCACCAGTCGGGCGGTGCGCTTAAATTAGAGGATAGTATTTACCTTGGTGAGGGAAGTCGTCCGCGCAAGACCAAACAGATCGTCATTCATGCACCGATGGCGGAGGGAACGCCGGGCGGTGAATTCCGCATCAAGTGGGCGATGCAACGCGAGGGGATTTAAGAGTTTTGTCGTTTATTAATTCTGAATTCCTGCAGCGCGTAGAGTCCCTTTCCCGAAAAGCTAAAAATTTTGAAAAGGCCGAGGCGGATTGCGCCGGGGTTTGTCTTGAATCTCTGGCACGGGCGGTGGCGGGCGGTGATCTTGTTTTTGGGTATGAGCCTTGGCACGCGCTCTATGCCGATGACGCCATTCCGCAGCCAACGGAGATGCTTCTTCGCTTGAAAAATGCCGAGGGTGCGGCATTGCCGCCTTATCCCGCGATCATGGCGTTTTATACTAATGGGTGCGTGACGGACATTGATACGATCCTTGTCCTTGCCGCGCTTGGGCAATATGCGGCCGGAAAAGATTTACAGGTATCGATCAATGTTTCCTCGGTCTCACTGGGGAGCGCAGAATTTATCAAGGCTGTTTTGCCGCAGGTAGAGGCACTTAATCTGGGTGGAAGCCGGAAAATAATTTTTGAAATCCATGAGAGCGGCTCTTCGGATTTAATGAGCAAGAGGGTTTTAGAGAAATGTCGTAAGCTCGGCGTTTTGTTTGCATTGGATGATGTGGGATTGTCGCTGGCGGATATTTCGCGGCTGTCGGCGTTTGAGCGGATCGCCGATTTTGTGAAGCTCGACCGGAAAAGCGTGATGGCGAACCCGGAGCGGAAACGCTCGCTCGATCATGTGATGTCGGTGATTGCGGCGACGCTGCCGTTTTCATCGGTGGTGGCGGAAGGGGTGAAAAGCGCGGAGCACGCCGCTGAGATTCTTCGCTATCATCCCGGCATTCATTATGTGCAGGGGATGCATTTGCCGGAGCGGGGTGTTTTCACACGGCAGTGGGCAGAAATCCGGGGAAAAAATCGTTCTTGATTTGTTCTTCATTTCCTGTAGTATCAGGAAGGAACCGGGGGAGGCTTTTTTGGCTAAATCACAGAAAAACTATATCTGTCAGTCGTGTGGCGCGGTGCATTCGCGCTGGGGCGGGAAGTGCGACTCTTGCGGCGCGTGGAATTCCATCGCCGAGGAGATTGTCGAGGCATCGGCTCCAAAGGGGCTGGGGCGCAAGAAGGGGCGGCAGATTGAGTTGGTTCCTCTGGCAGGGAGTGGGCAGAAAAATTATCCGAGGCATGTTTCGGGGATTAAAGAATTTGACCGTGTGACGGGCGGGGGGATGGTTCCAGGATCAGCGATTTTGATCGGCGGTGATCCGGGGATCGGGAAATCGACGTTATTGTTACAGGCGGTTTGTGCGCTGTCGAAAAAGAAGGTGCGCTGCGTTTATGTGAGCGGCGAGGAGGCCATCGACCAGGTGCGGATGCGGGCGCAGCGTTTGGGGCTAGCGGACGCGCCGGTGGAGCTGGCTTCGGCGACGAATGTACGGGATATTGTCGCGTCGGTTGAGGATTCATCCTCGCCGATTTCGTTGTTAATTATCGATTCCATCCAGACGATGTTTATTGATACGGTTGACAGTGCGCCGGGGACGGTGACGCAAGTTCGTACGTCGGCGCAGGAGATTATCCGTCTGGCGAAAACGCGGGGGATCGCCGTGATTTTCGTCGGGCATGTGACGAAAGACGGACAGATCGCCGGCCCTCGGGTGTTGGAGCATATGGTGGATACGGTTCTCTATTTCGAGGGGGAGCGCAGCCACCAATTCAGGATTTTGCGCGCCGTGAAAAACCGATTTGGTCCGACGGATGAGATCGGGGTGTTCGAGATGGCGGCGGAGGGATTGGTCGAGGTAGAAAATCCGTCGGCGTTGTTCCTCGCGCAGAGGAACGAGACGGTTGCAGGGAGTTCGGTTCTGGCGGCACTGGAGGGGACGCGCCCCTTATTGGTCGAGGTTCAGGCTTTGGTTGCGCCCTCGACGCTGGGGAGTCCGCGCCGGGCTGTTCTGGGGTGGGATCCTAACCGCCTTGCCATGATTGTCGCGGTTTTAGAGACGCGGTGTGGAGTGCAGTTATCGGGATGTGATATTTTCCTAAATATTGCCGGGGGTATCCGGATTCAGGAGCCAGCGGCCGATCTGGCCGTGGCAGCGGCTCTTATCAGTGCGTTGTCGGGGAGTGCTTTGCCCCCCGAATGCGTGTTTTTTGGCGAGGTGGGGCTGGCCGGCGAGGTCCGGCAGGTGGCGCAGCCGGAGCAGCGATTGAAAGAGGCCTCGAAGTTGGGGTTTAAGCAGGCAGTTGTTCCTTCCGCCAAAAAGAAAAAGGCTGAGGTCGCGGGGATCGGGGTTTCGGAAATCGGCCATGTGCAGGAGCTGGCCGATATGTTTACCACGCGGCAGGCAGTGCGGGCGGTCGCTGGGTAAATGTTTTGTCCGGTCTTGCACTTTGTTTGGTTTTTGCCTAATGATGGGCTTTCCGGAATTTTGTTTCAGGCGGGCACTCCATGATCCTTGATATAGTCGTTCTTGTTGTTGTTCTGGCATCGGCACTTATTTCGTTTTTGCGTGGGGCGATCCGTGAAATTTTAACAATTACGGGTATCGTTGGCGGAACGGCAGCGGCGTATTATTTTGGACCGATGCTGGTTGAGCCTGTGGCGGGGTGGCTGGGCGTCAAGGAGGGCGAGGAGGTACAAAAACTTCTCGGAGTTATTCCTTATGACGTGCTGGCCTCGGCTTTGGCGTATGGCGCGGTTTTTATCGTCGTTGTGATCGCCTTGTCGATTGTCAGCCATATCATGGCGGAAACAGCGCGGAGCATTGGCCTTGGTCCTGTTGATCGCACCTTAGGGGTGATTTTCGGGATTGCGCGGGGGATTGTGCTGCTCGGGGTTATTTACCTGCCGTTTCATGTTTTGATGGGCGATGAGGAAAAGAAGAATTTGTTCTCGGACAGCAAGACGTTTTTTTATGTTGAGCAAGTCGCCGTGGCGATGGCCGGGTTGCTGCCGGAGGATACGATCAAGAAGATCGAAGAGGACGGCAAGACATTGCAGGAGGCCGTCGGGACGCGTGAGAAGCTTCAGAATATGGATGTGCTGAAGAAGGATGTGCCGCCGAGCGGCGAGGAAAAACCTCAGAACGGCCCCGGCTATACCGAGGAGTTCCGTGATGAAATGGATAAGTTATTCGATAGTAAGCCCGCCCCCGTTCCCGTACCGCAGGATTGATGATGACCACGCCTTTTGATGACGACAAGCTTCACGAAGAATGCGGGATTTTTGGCATTCTCGGCCATGAGGACGCGGCGGCGTTGACGGCGCTCGGGCTTCATGCGCTTCAGCACCGGGGGCAGGAGGCTTGCGGGATTGTGACCTGTGACAACGGGCAATTTTATACGCGCCGTGCACTGGGGCTGGTTGACGATACGTTCAGCGACAGGAAGGTCATCGAGCAGCTTCAAGGTACGGCGGCGATCGGGCATAATCGTTATTCGACAACCGGCGAGACGATGCTGCGGAATGTGCAGCCTCTTTATGCCGATTTAGACGGCGGCGGATTTGCGCTGGCGCATAACGGAAATTTGACCAATGCGCTCACGATCAAAAAAGAACTGGTCAAGCGCGGGGCGATTTTTCAATCGACCAGCGATACGGAGGTGATCGTTCATCTTGTTGCGCTGTCGAAGAAAAAAAACGTAACGGAGAGGTTGGTCGATGCGTTATCGCAGATCGAGGGCGCATATTCCCTCGTGGTGTGTGTCAAGGATACGGTGATTGGAATTCGTGATCCGCATGGTATCCGTCCTTTGGTTTTGGGGAAGGTGGGTAAGGCGCATGTGTTGGCTTCCGAAAGCTGCGCGCTTGATATTATCGGCGCGGAGTATGTGCGGGAGGTTAAGCCCGGCGAGATGGTAACGCTGACGAAAAAGGGCGTTATTTCTCAGTTTCCGTTCACCAAAAAGGCGCATCGTTTCTGCGTTTTTGAATATATTTATTTTGCACGTCCGGATAGTTTCATGGAAAACCGTTCGGTTTACGAGATGCGGAAAAAAATAGGGATGGTTCTGGCTCGGGAATCCGGGGTGAAGGGCGCCGATCTGGTTGTACCTGTACCGGATAGCGGCGTTCCATCGGCCATCGGGTACGCGCAGGAGAGCGGTGTGCCGTTCGAGCTTGGGATTATCCGCAATCATTATGTGGGGCGGACATTCATCGAGCCGACGGATCATATCCGGCATTTGGGCGTGAAGTTAAAGCATAATGCGAACCGCGCTTACCTGAAGGGCAAGAGCGTTGTGTTGATCGATGATTCCATCGTGCGTGGGACGACATCGCGCAAGATCGTTGAGATGGTACGGGCGGCGGGCGCAAAAGAAGTTCATATGCGGATTTCATCGCCGCCGACGGCGCATAGTTGTTTTTACGGGATCGATACGCCCTCGACGAACGAGTTGTTGGCGCACAGCAAGTCGGTGAAAGAAATTTGCAAATTCATCAAGGCGGATTCTCTGGCGTATATCTCGATTGACGGTTTGTACCGCGCCATTGACGAGTCGAAACGCAATGCGAAAAATCCGCAGTTTTGCGATGCGTGCTTTACGGGGGAATATCCGGTGGAATTGGTCGATCATGTTAATCATTGCGGGAACGGCAAGGTTGGCCGGGGGCGGTAGTTTTTCTCTTGATTTGCCCGGAGGCCTCTTTTTCATATAGAATAAAAAGAGGCGAGTAAAAAACGGGCGGTGCACTATGTTCAGCAAGAAGGAAATCCTGTCTAACCTGTTGGGTTGTTTCGAGATTATGATCTTTATGCCGCGAGGGGTTGAGCGGTTTTCTTCACGCCGGGAGGATGCGATCAAGTCGTTTATCTGGCCCGCGATTTTTTCCCCGGTGGCCTTGTTCGCCTTTTCCTTTCATTCTACCGGGTTTTCCCTGCCGCTTTTGATGCTTCTGCACGGTGGGCGGATGCTCCTAGAAACTTTCCTTTTTCTGGGTGTTGTTTATTTGTTTTGCCGTCATTGCAACAGGCAGGAGAATTTTTATCAGGTCGTGACTGCCGGGAACTGGTTGGAAATTCCATTTTTCATTCTTGTCCTGCCGATTGTCGTTTCCCTTGTTTTTAGCGGATCCGGTCTTGAGCTTGGCGATGGCTGGACAACCAGTCATTACCAAATTGTAGGTTTTTTTGCGACATATTCTGTTTTTATTACCTTGGCCGGGTATGTGTATACGGCGTTCATTCTGACTCACATTTTGCGTCTGCCGTGGGAGTTGTGTGGGGCGGTAGCGATTTTCGGTCTTGGGATCGATGAAACTTTGATGGATGCGACCGTTATGCTGCGCGATTACCTTGCGGCAGCCTAATCAATCCGTATAGGGGTTTTTGCTTTTCCGGATGAGGAGGCGGATGGGGACGCCGGGGATGTCGTAGTCCTCGCGCAGGCCGTTGATGATGAAACGCTTGTGCGTTTCGGGCAGGGCATCCGGCTTTGAAACCCAGACGGCGAATGTCGGCGGACGGGTTTTGATCTGAGTTATGTATTTCAGGCGATTGGCGCGGCCGCCGACGAGGGGCGCTGGATTTTGGCTTTCTTTCGCCCGCAGCCAGCGATTGAGTCCCGCCGTCGAGATGCGTTTGTTCCATATCCCGTAGGTTTTCATTACGGTTTCCAGCAGGGTGTCGATGTTGCTGCCGTTCAGGGCGGAGATGGGGACGAGGGGGAGGTTTTTGACCTGCGCCAGTGTGGCCTGAAGACCGTATTCGATGCTCTCAAGGAGTTTTTTCTTGTCGGCGACGGCATCCCATTTATTGATGGCGACGACGAGGGCGCGGCCTTCATCAAGGACGTGCGCCGCAATTTGTACATCTTGTTTTTCAAAGGCGTCGGCGGCATCGACCACCAGGATGACGACCTGCGCGAGGCGGATGGCGCGTAAGGAATCCTCCACCGACATTTTTTCGATGTAGTTCTGGACGCGGGCTTTTTTACGCATACCGGCGGTATCGACAAGGCGGAAGGGGCGCTCCTGATATGTCCAGTCGACGGCGATGGCATCGCGGGTGATGCCGGCCTCTGGTCCCGTCATAACGCGGTGGTCGTTGACGATGGTGTTTAGCAAGGTTGATTTCCCGACATTCGGGCGGCCAACGATGGCGATTTTCAGGGATTTTTCCGGGGTGTCTTCTTCGTCGTCCTTGAATTCGTAGTTTTCAATGCCTTCGATCGCGTCGAGGGTACTTTCGAGTTTTCTAGCGGCGGATTCTTCGTCTTCGGTTTCTGGTGGCGGGGAAAATTTTTCAAAGTAGGGTAGGAGTTCCTGATGCAGGAATTCCATGCCTTCGCCGTGTTCGGCGGAAATGGGAAGAGGTTCGCCAAGGCCAAGAGCGTGGGCTTCGGCGAGACCCGCCATGGTCGCCTTGTCGTTTTCGCATTTGTTCACGGCGAGGATGACGGGTTTATTCTGGCGGCGGAGCCAGTCGGCGAAATGTTTGTCCATGGCAGTTAATCCTTGCCGCCCGTCGATGACGAATAAAATAACGTCGGCCTGTTTGATGCCGGCTTCGGTTTGTTTTCTCATGCGGCCTTGAATGGATTCGTCGAAGCTCTCTTCGAGGCCCGCCGTGTCGATGACGGTGAGGGGCTGGCCGAACAGGGTTCCTTCCGCCGTGCGCCAGTCACGCGTCACGCCGGGCGTGTCATCGACGATGGCGAGTTTTTTCCCGGCAAAGCGATTGAAAAGAGTGGATTTGCCGACGTTCGGGCGGCCAACGATGGCGAGGGTCAGCATCAATTTACTCTTATCTGTAAGCGGTCAATGTTCCGTCTTCGGTCAGGACGTACATCACGCCTCCGGCGATGACGGGGGAGATGGTGACATCGTCGCCTGCATCCCATTCGGCAATGATTTTCCCGGTGTCGGGCGCGGTTTCGATGACGCGACCATCGGTGCCGAATACGAACAGGCGCCCCCCGGCAAGGAGAGGGCCAACGAAGGTGATGGGGTCGTCGCCATCCATGCGCGGTAATTTTGTCACCCAGCGTATGGAGCCTGTGTCACGTCCCAGTGCGACGATTTGGTTTTCCTGAGACAGGAGGAATAAGTGGTTTCCAGCGAGCCATGGCGTGTTGGAGCCGCTGATTTCACGCTGCCAAACGCGGTTTCCCGTGCGCTCGTCGATGGCGACGAGTTTTCCACTGAAGCTGATGGCGATGACGAGTCCTTTGTCGAGGACGGGCAGGGCTTTGATGTCGGCGATGCTATCGAGATTGCCGAGGCGGCGTGTGCCGGAGAGGTTGTCGCTCCACGCGACGCTGCCGTTTTCTACGCGTAAGGCAAGAATTTCGCCGGAGGAAAAACCGGGGACGACTATGCCGCGTGCGGCGGCGGGGCTGGCCGCGCCGACGAGGCCGGCGGATTCGGATAGACCCGTGTGTTCCCAGATTTGTGCGCCGTCGGCGGCGTTTAACGCGAGGAGGCGGTTATCGAGTGTGCTGACGAAGACGCGGCCATCGAGGATAGTTGGTGCGCCGCGTGCGGGGCCGCCGATGTTTTTGCGCCAGAAGACATTGCCGTCCGCGGGTTTGATCGCAAGCAGTTCGTCGTAGCCGTTGGTGACGTAGAGAACGCCGCCGCCATAGGCCGCGCCGCCGCCGATGACGGGGTCTTCCTCGCCTTTCGGACGGACGGTGATGTCCCAGATTTTCTTGCCCGTCGTTGCGTCGAAGGCTGAGAGGCGCGAGTCGGTGTCTAGCGTGAAGATACGATTATCGACAACGACAGGCTGGGCGGTCAGGGGCATATCGTCTGTTCCGCCTTGGCCGATGTCACTACTCCAGAGTTTTTTCAGGGCGCCATTGTTCAGTTGCAGGTTTTGCATCGAGTGATTGGGGTAGCCACCTGCCTGGGGCCAGAATTCATTGCGCCATTCGGCGGGCGGGGTAAAGCCCTCGGCCTTGAGTGCGGCGTTGTCGGGTTCCAGCTTGTCCTGAAGCTCCAGTACCGACATGCGCTCGCCCTTCAGTGGCGGTTTTTCATCCTTATCGAGGAAGGAGCATGATGCAACGGAGAGCAGAGCCAGCAGAGCCAGCGATGCGGATTTTGCAGGGCGCATGGTCATCAGGTCCCCTCTTTTTTATTTTTATCAATGGGCGCGGTTTTTTCGCGGGTGGCGTAGATGTGGTCGAGGGCTTGCGCTTTTTTATAAAGCGCGTCCGGCGCGTTTTTTTGTTCCATGATGCCAGCCAGATATTTGCGGGCTGCGGGGATGTCTTTCTTTTCCGCCTGAAGGGCGGCGGCTTCGAGAGCGGCATGGGCGCGCCACGGGCTGTTTGATGTTTTTGTCACTGCGTCGAGTTTTTTCATCAAGGCTTCGTCGTTTTGCGCGTCTTTGGTCAGGCGTGCCTGCATCATCACTGCGAGGTCACGGATTTCGCCGGGGACAGCGTTATCGTCGGCGGCTTTTGCGTAGAGTGCGATGGCTTCGGCGGTTTTTTTCTGGTCGAGGTAGGTTTGAGCGCCGTTAATGAGGGCTATGCCGCGCAGGCCGGGGCGCATATCCAGTTTTGCGTCCTTGATGTTGTCGGGGAAATTCTTGTCTTCCAGCAGGGTGAGGATTTGATCGGTGCCTTTTGCCTTAACGCCCGCGTCCCATGTGCGCCATGCCGAGATCACGCCCGTGGCAATGACCGTCATCACGATGAAAACGATCAAGGTCTTGCCGTTTTCTTTCCAGAGCTTTGCCATGCGCTCTTGGCGCATCATTTCTTCGGTTTCGAGGATAATGTCGGTCATGGGTTTCCTGTTTTCACTGTCATTGCCGCGTGCAGCGAAGCCGGATGGAGCGGGTGAAGGGAATCGAACCCTCATAGCCAGCTTGGAAGGCTGGAGCTTTACCACTAAGCTACACCCGCGTTTCGACGCTGAGTATAAGTATTCATATTTTCAGGAAAAAGCAAGGATGGGGCAAGAGTGTTCCGTTAATTATTTCCATTTGATCGAGCAGCCCATCGAGGGGGTTTGGGCGGAGGGGCCTTTTCCTGTCCGGGCTATCTCAAGCATGGCGTTCCTTAATTCCCGAACGGTTTTGTCGTTGGCGGGGTTTGGCCCCGCGCTATCGACCCGCCCCCGGTATTCCAGCCGTCCGGTGGCGTTGAAGCCGAAAATATCAGGGGTGCAGACCGCGCCATAGGCTCTGGCGACCGTTTGCGTCTCGTCGACCAAATAAGGGAAGGTGAAGCCGTGCTTTTTGGCGAATTTTTGCATGTTTTCAAAGGAATCGTCGAGGTAGTTTTCCGTGTCGTTGGGCATGATGGCGACGCAGCCGATGCCCTCTTTTTGGAGTGTTTTACAGTCTTCAACCAGCCTGTCGATGACCGATTTTACATAGGGGCAGTGGTTGCAGATGAACATGACCAGCGTGCCGTTTTTTCCCTGAACATCCTCTAAGGACAGGGTTTTTCCGTCGATGTTTTTCAGGGAAAAATCGGGGGCGTGGAGGGTGCTGTCTTTGAGGGGGGTGTGTAAAAGAGCCATGATTTTCTTCCTCGATATGTTGAGAGATGCTATATTTTATACATGGCTTTTGAGGTCATTCACAACCCTTCCTATACCACCAAGACGGGCTTTACGAACGGACAGTTCAAGCGGCTGGACGATCTGTATTGCCGGGCGGCCTCAAATAAGGTTTTGACCTACCGCACCGTGGAGTGCGATTTCGAGGAGGGAGTGGCGAGCTATACATATTACAAAGCTCAGAGCGAATCGCCCTACCTGCAATTTGTCCTGCGTCGCGTGGGGCCGAAGGACATGATGTACGAGGTGTTCAAGCAGGGCGAGGGAAAGATCGCTAAAAGCGGGGTTTTCGACCGCGCTTATAATTCCCTCAGAGAACAGATTGAAATGCTCCTCACTTAAGGTTAAATCTTAGAGTATGAAAAAAATCAAAGTCCAGACGCCGCTTGTGGAAATCGACGGCGATGAGATGACGCGGATTATCTGGCAGATGATCCGTGAGCGTCTTATCCTTCCTTATCTCGATATTGACCTGAAATATTTTGACCTGTCGGTGCAGAATCGGGATGCAACGGATGATCAGGTAACAATAGATTCCGCAAAGGCGATTCAGCAATATGGCGTCGGGGTTAAATGCGCGACCATTACACCCGATGAGGCACGGGTTAAGGAATTTGGCCTGAAGAAGATGTGGAAGTCGCCAAATGGGACGATCCGTAACATATTGAACGGGACGGTTTTCCGGGAGCCGATTATTTGCAAGAATGTTCCACGTTATGTGCCGGGGTGGGAGAAGCCGATTATTATCGGCCGGCATGCGTTTGGTGATCAATATAAGGCGACGGACGTTAAAATCCCCGGCCCAGGCAAGCTTAAAATGATATACGAGCCGGATCGTATCGATGGTAGCCACCCAAGGCAAGAATGGGATATTTTTAATTTTCCGTCCGCCGGGGTTGCGATGGGGATGTATAATCTGGACGAGTCGATTGAGGGGTTTGCGCGGGCTTGTTTTAATTATGGCTTCTCGCGGAATTACCCAGTCTATATGTCCAGCAAGAATACGATCCTCAAACAATATGATGGGCGGTTTATCGAGATATTCAAGTCCGTTTTTGAGAATGAATTCAAAGAGAAATTTGAAAACAATAAACTGTTTTACGAGCATCGGCTGATTGATGACATGGTGGCGCAGGCGATCAAGTCAGATGGCGGGTTTGTCTGGGCCTGTAAAAACTATGACGGCGATGTCCAGTCGGATGTCGTGGCGCAAGGGTTCGGGTCGCTGGGACTGATGACATCGGTTTTGCTCACGCCCGACGGGAAGGTTGTGGAGACGGAGGCCGCGCACGGGACGGTGACGCGCCATTACCGCCTGCATCAGGAAGGTAAGCCCACATCGACGAACCCGATTGCTTCGATTTTTGCGTGGACGCAAGGCTTGAAATATCGTGGGAAATTCGATAATAATCCCGCGCTGGTTGATTTTGCCGATGTTTTGGAGCGCGTTTGCGTGGCCACGGTGGAGGATGGTTTTATGACCAAAGACCTTGCCCTGCTGGTTGGAGACAATCAGAAATGGCTGACGACTGGCGATTTTATGGACAAAGTTGTCAGTAATTTGAACGAGCGGATGAGATGAAAAAAACTGCCCTTATTGCCCTGATGTTGTTGGCTCCGTTTACGGCTCGCGCCGAGTATCCCTTGCCTTATATGGGGGAGATACAGGAAATCCGGGCAAAGTATGAAGATACGTTTGTTTATCTTGCCCGCGATTACGGGTTGGGGTTTGTCGAGATGCGGGCGGCCAACCCGGCGTTGGATCCCTGGATTCCAGGTGCGGGGGCGGAGATTGTCCTGCCGACGCAGTTTATTTTACCCGATGCGCCGCATAAGGGCGTTGTCATTAACCTGCCGGAGATGCGGCTTTATGCTTATGTGAACGGCGACAAAGCACCGACGACCTATCCGATTGGGATCGGGCGCGAGGGGCTGGATACGCCGCTCGGAGTGACGAAGATCGTCCGCAAGGCGGAAGGGCCGATTTGGACGCCGACGCCGCGTATGCGCCGGGAAAAACCGGATTTGCCCGCCCAAATGGGGCCGGGGCCGGAAAACCCGATGGGCACGCACGCGCTGTATCTGGGGTTTCCGCTTGTGGCCATTCATGGCACGAACCGGGCGTTTGGCATTGGCCGCCGGATCAGCAGCGGGTGCATTCGCTTGTACCCGGAAGATATTATCGCGCTTTATAATTCCATTCCTGTTGGCACACAGGTGACCGTGGTCAACCAGCCGATTAAATTATCGTGGATCGGCGAGCAGTTATTTATCGAGGCGCACCCGGAGGTGGATCAGGCGATTCGTATGGAGGAAACGGGCGAAATCGTTTCGGCGAAATTGTCCGATGCCGATATGGCGCGGATTATCAAGGCGGCAGGGCCGTACAAGGAGCGTCTCCAGTGGCCTGCCATCCGTAAGGCGGTCAAGGAGCGGCGCGGCTATCCGATTGCGATTGCGCGTCGTTCGGGCGTGGATGTCAATGCGGAAGCCGAGATGCAGGGCGTTGATGATTCCCATCTTGCGAAAAAAGACACTGTGAAAAAGGCAGAGGTCGCGCAGGCTTTGGAAGTTCTTTATGCCGGCGAAGAGCAGGTGCAGGATTTGAATATCGATCCCAAGGAAAAGAAGAAGCCTGGCTTTTATGCGAAAAGGCCGAAAAGGGATTTTAATCCGTAGGCCATCGGGATGACCACGGGCGCCCAGAGGAATATCAGTCGTTCTTTTCCCTTCACGAAAAAATAGGCGATGCTGAATAGCGCGCAGACGATCCATGTTAGGAACGTTCCTTGAAGGAAATAGGTTTTGAACGCTTCGGGGTCGAAGCCCGGATTGTCGGCGGCTATGATGCCGGTGGCGAAGGTCATGTGATAGGTGATCGGGACGCTGAGAAAGCCCAGAGTGTTTACGATCAGGAAGGGAATGATCCGCGACATCTTGCTCATCTTTTTTTGCCTGACTGGTTCAAGAAATAAAAAAGCTGCCCTTGATAACAAGAGCAGCTTTTTAAATCCGTTAGCAAGAATTACTTGCTCTGGGTCGCTCTGAAAACGCGCTCTTGCTGGGCAGGAGCTGTCGTGTCGTGCGAAGCAGTGCGGTCATTTTCGTAAGGAGCGGCCGTCTCTACGTTACCGGTTCCCGTTGTGTCGCAAGCAGAAAGTGCCAGAGCCGTTCCTGCGATGCAAAGTGTAGCAGCTAATTTTTTCATTTTTAGATCCTCATTCAAAGTTGGTTAAACAAACAAAAACACTAAGCCCGGTAACGGGCAAAACCTGTTCGTTTTGTCCCTTATACACAAGTGGATACGGCTTGAAAATCCCTGATTTAAAATATTTTATCTTTTTCCGGACTGTTTTTCCGTTTTATCGCAATTGGTTGTGATTTTTTCTATATTCTTTGATTTTTGCGGACTTTTTCAAAGTAGGCATCCACCGCTTCGCGCAGAGAAGATGCGATTTTCTTGCGGTAGGCGGGAGTGCTGAGGAGGGCGGCCTCCTTTTTGTTGGACATAAATCCGGTCTCGACGAGGACGGAAGGGATGTCCGGGGCTTTCAGGACGGCAAATCCGGCGGAGCGGTGCGGTTTATCCAGTATGTTCAATTTGTGTGACTGTAGTTTTTTCAGGAAGGTATTCGCAAAAAATCCGGACTGATTCATGGTGTCGCGCATGGCGAGATCGACGAGGATGCTGGCGACTTCTTTGTCCTCGGTGCTGAGGTCGATTCCGGCGATGAGGTCGGATTTGTTTTCTTGTTCGGCGAGTTTGGCGGTCTGGGCATCGGATGCTTTTTCGGACAGGGTGTAGACCGAGACGCCGCTGACATCCGAGTGGCCGATCGAGTCGGCGTGGATGGAGATGAATAAGTCGGCTTCTTTCTGGCGGGCGATTTTAACGCGGTCGCGCAGCTTGATGAAGCGGTCGTCGCTGCGCGTCAGGGCGACGCGGTAACGCCCTGTGGATTCAAGCTGGGCTTTCAGTTCCTTTGCGATGGCCAGTGTGATGATTTTTTCATTCGTGCCGTTGATGCCGTGCGCGCCGGGATCAAC
>JBASFN010000002.1:0-11023 GCA_049653045.1 Alphaproteobacteria bacterium | reverse complement strand
GTTGTATCCCTTTGAAAAAACACAGTTTTTTCTCGGGAAAAGCCGACGATCATCATGCCGCCGGCGAGGTTGTTTTTCAAAAGATGCGCTGTTTTAGTCCCTTTCCCGTGCGGAAATCAAGAACTTTTTTGGCAAAACCCTGATTTTCAGGCCTGCTCGGTTTCAACACGCCTGTAAAATCTTCCTTCTACGGGTGTATCGACATTGGCCGCCTTCGCAACATGCGCCGCCATAAAGGCCGACCAGGAACCGGGGGTCTTGTCCCGGTGTTTTGTCATGCCGCGCCGAAGCATGCGGGTTAGCTGGCTTCGGGTCAAATGCGGGTTTTCCAATGCCTCCTTGAAGTCTGACAAAGCCAACGTTGCAAATTCGGCAAAATCCGCGTTGACCGTGTCATAACACGTAAAGGCATCGTTTGTTTGTTCAATAAGTATCCGGATACGCTGATGGACAGATAGGCTCATGGCAATCCCCCGTTCATAGCAGTTAAAAGCAGTCAAAATACTTCCAAGACAGAGGTTATCAGGCGAACCCCTTTAAGAGCAGAATTATATCTGCTAAGTCACTCTGTCCGGATGATTGATAGTTTCATATGGAGCCAAAAATCACAAAGTTTTTTTTGTACAAATTTGTGATGCAATGCGAAATAAAAATGCGTCATTCGTCATAAGAGGTGATTTTATTTCACTAATATTCTTTAAAACACAGGAGCTTGAGGAACAATGACACGCGCTATTATCTTTCCGGGACAAGGATCACAGACTGTGGGTATGGGACGGGATTTGTATGCAGCCTTTCCGGAATCCCGCGATGTTTTTGAAGAAATTGACGAATCACTTGGCCGCAAGCTGAGTAAAATCATCTTTGAGGGGCCTGAATCTGACCTGAACCTGACCGAAAACACCCAACCTGCCCTGATGGCTGTTTCCATGGCCGTTGTGCGTGTCCTCCAGAAACAAGGCGGGATCGATTTCAGCAAGACCTGCGCCTTTATGGCCGGGCACAGCCTTGGCGAATATTCGGCTCTGACGGCGGCCGGATCTATCGACATCCATGTTACGGCGCGGCTTTTGTCCTTGCGCGGTCAGGCCATGCAAAAAGCCGTCCCCGTAGGCGTGGGCGCGATGGCGGCCATTCTCGGGCTTTCCCTTGAGGATGTTCAGGCAATCGCCACGCAAAGCTCAGGAAAAGAGACTTGCGCGGCGGCCAATGACAATTCGGTCGGGCAAGTTGTTGTCAGTGGCCATAAGGGGGCGGTCGAGGCGGCTATTGCCCTGGCGACGGAACGCGGGGCAAAGCGCGCTATTTTGCTTCCGGTCAGTGCGCCGTTCCATTGTTCCCTGATGCAGCCCGCCGCCGATGTCATGGCAGAGGCCTTAGGCGATACCGATGTTCGCAAGCCTGTCGTTCCTATTGTCTCTAACGTCACGGCACAAGGCGAGAGCGACCCCGCAACGCTGCGCCGATTGCTTGTCGAACAGGTCACCGGGATGGTGCGCTGGCGCGAATCCGTTCTCTGGATGAAATCGCAAGGCGTTACCGAGATGATCGAACTGGGCGCGGGCAAAGTCCTGAACGGCCTTGTGAAACGCATTGATAAAGACATCCAATGCGAAAGCGTTGGAACGCCGGAGCAGATTGACGCGTTGATCGGGAAATTACAGGGCTAGATATTCAAGTCGCGGATAAATCCGGCGGTATCCCGAAGGGCATCTGCCGCTTCCGGGTTTGAGAGATTGTTTGAAATTTCGGTAATCTCTGATCCTCGGCTCTGTAATGCCTGAAGTGCGAATGTCGGTGTTAAAACTTTCATACCATTCCCTCCGCTTCTTCGATTGATTCCTTGATGTCATGGATGGCGCGGAGCAACTGGTGGCTGGCGTTGGCGGCCTGACAGGCGATGTAAAACTCCTCCCATGCCTTGCTAAGGCCGACCTCTTCCGGGTTGAACGCGCTAACAATCTTGCTCAGGATCGCAGCATCGACCGAGCGGAACTCGCCCGTGGCTGTTTTTGTCGTTTCATTGTGATGCGTAGATTTATCCATCTTGATGCACCTTTACTCCTGCACGCCCAGTGTTACTCAAAATCATTAAAATTTTGTAAACGCTTTCGATAGGCCATTGTTTCTCTTATGTCAACGGCGTTCCGGTTGTTTCCTTGATTACATTTTCAAGGGGCGCGGGAAAGGGGATTTGGAGGTATGGCTGTACTGTGTATATTGCATACGCCGATTCGTTATATCGTTGTCATGTTGAGCGCAGCGAAACATCCCATCGGGATCCTTCGCTGCGCTCAGGATGACAATAAAATGAAAAGGGAAAAACCATGTTCGACCTGTCAGGAAAAAAAGCACTCGTTACCGGCGCGACGGGAGGAATCGGCGGAGCCGTTGCCCGCGCTCTTCACGCGCAAGGCGCGCATGTTGCGATTTCAGGACGGAATGAAGAAAAATTAAAATCCCTCGCGGCAGAACTCGGCGAGCGCGTGACGATTTTGCCCGCCGACCTGTCGTCGGGTGAGGCCGCCGTTGATCTTGCCAAACGCGCCGAAGAATCACTTGGGCAGGTTGACATCCTCGTCAATAATGCGGGGCTGACCCGCGACAATCTTTCCATGCGGATGAAGGACGAGGAATGGCAGCAAGTCATTGACGTGAACATGACCGCGACATTTAAACTGGCGCAGGCCTTACAACGCGGGATGATGAAACGGCGATGGGGACGCATTATCAACGTGGCCAGCGTCGTGGGCGTGACGGGCAATCCCGGCCAGTGCAATTACGTGGCGTCCAAGGCCGGCATGATCGGATGGTCAAAGGCTATGGCGCAGGAAATTGCGAGCCGGAATATCACGGTCAACTGCATCGCGCCGGGTTTCATCGCCACGCCGATGACGGATGCATTAAATGACGAGCAAAAGGCACGCATCACCGCGAATATACCCTCGGGGACAATGGGAACGCCCGAAGACATCGCGGCGGCGGCGGTTTATCTTTCGAGTTCCGAAGCCGCTTATGTCACCGGCCAGACGATCCACGTCAATGGCGGGATGGCGATGATTTGATGGGGTTTACTCTCCTTATTTTCGACTGCGACGGGACGCTGGTTGATTCAGAATATTTGAATAACCTTGCGACGATGCGCCTCCTGCATGATGAAGGCTTGACGCAGTATGACATGGATTATGCGCTGAAGAATTTTGTCGGCTTGCGATTCAAAAATATCATTGCCTCAATCGCACAAGAAACCGGGCATTCTTTCCCAACGGATATGTCCGAGCGTTATGTGGCGATGGCAAATGAATTGATGCCTCAATACTTGAAAAAAATTTCGGGGGCGGAGGAATTGGTGGCGGCGGCGGCACAGCACGGAAAAATTTGCGTTGCCAGCAACGGCCAGCGCGGGAATGTCATTACCGCGCTTGAGATGACGAACCTCAAAAAATATTTCAACGACGACCAGATTTTTACAGGAACCGATGTCGCCAATGGAAAGCCTGCGCCGGATTTATTTTTGTTCGCCGCGAATAAAATGAAAACGCCGATTGATGAGTGCCTTGTTCTTGAGGACAGTGTCGCGGGCGTGACCGCCGCAAAAGCGGCGAATATACGCGTCATCGGTTTTACGGGTGCGCACAAGAATCCCGAACACCATGCAGAAACCCTCAAAACTGCGGGCGCAACTGAAACATACGACTCTCTTATCCACATCCGGGAGCGGCTGTTTCCTTGAAAATAGCTTGTAATATCTATGAATTCTGGTAACTCCATAAAATGACTTGCAAAGCCTACACGGGCTGGTAAAGTCCGAAACTTATCGACTAATCTGTCATAATAAAACATAGGGAATTGTGATGAGTGACATTGCACAACGCGTGAAAAAAATTGTTGTCGAACATCTCGGGGTGGATGAGGCAAAAGTGTCGGAAGCTGCAAGCTTCATCGACGATCTGGGAGCTGACTCGCTCGATACTGTCGAGATGGTTATGGCTTTTGAAGAAGAATTCAGCATCGAAATTCCGGACGATGCCGCCGAAAAAATTCAAACTGTCGGCGATGCAATCAAGTTCATCAAAGATAATTCTTCGGAATAATTAAAACTGTCATTTATCTTATACGCCCTGCTTTGCAGGGCGTATCTGTATTGTCGGCATGGAAATAATGAAATGAGACGCGTTGTTGTCACAGGCATGGGTATCGTATCGCCCCTTGGTTTTGGTGTCGCTCATAACTGGGCTGCCTTGACGAGCGGGAAAAGCGGCATTCGCAAGATTGAGCATTTCGACCTGGCCGATATATCCTCACACATTGCCGGGATTGTGCCGCGCACGGACGATCCCGCGCCCAAGGACGGCGCGTTCAACGTCAATCTGTTCATGGAACCGAAAGAACAGCGCAAGACCGATGTTTTCATTACATACGCCATGGCGGCGGCACAGGAAGCCCTTCAGGATTCTGGATGGGCGCCTACAGACGAAGAAGACCTAAACCGTACCGGTGTTCTGGTTGGCGCGGGGATTGGCGGCTTGAGCACGACTTACGACGCATCGACAACCTTAAACGAGCGTGGGCCACGCCGCCTGTCGCCCTTCACCGTTCCGGCGCAGCTTATCAACATGGCCTCGGGGCTTATTTCCATCCGTCACGGGTTTCGCGGACCTAATCATTCCGTTGTGACAGCGTGCGCCACGGGAACGCATGCTATCGGCGATGCGGCGCGGCTTGTCGCGCTTGACGATGCCGATGTGATGATCGCGGGCGGAGCCGAGGCCGCAGTGAACCGCTTGGGTGTCGCCAGTTTTGCCGCAGCGCGTGCTTTATCGACCGGATATAACGACCGCCCCGGAGAAGCCTCTCGCCCCTTTGATGAGGGGCGCGACGGGTTTGTGATCGCGGAGGGCGCGGGGATCGTCGTGCTGGAGGAGTACGAGCACGCGAAAAAACGCGGTGCAAAAATTTATGCGGAAGTGATCGGTTACGGATTGTCCGGCGATGCCTATCACATCACCACACCCGCCGAGGACGGCAATGGTGGTTTCCGCGCCATGCAGGCCGCGATGAAACGCGCCAAAATCAATCCGGAGGATGTCGATTACATCAATGCGCACGGCACATCTACACCCGTCGGCGACGGGATCGAATGCACGGCGGTTAAACGCCTGTTTGCGAATGCGCTCGACACGGTTTCCATGTCCTCGACAAAATCGGCGATTGGCCACCTGTTAGGGGCTGCCGGGGCGGTTGAGGCGATTTACGCGATCAAAGCCGTCGAAACCGGAGTTTTACCACCGACACTTAATCTTGAAACCGTTTCCGAGGCCTGCAAGGGGATTGACCTTGTGCCGAAAACAGCAAAACAGAAAAAAGTACGCACCGCCCTGTCCAACTCGTTTGGTTTTGGCGGGACGAATGCCAGCCTAATCGTTCGCGCGGTTTGACCGCCGCCTTAAGCGTTGCTAGATTACTGCGGTTGCCGTGACAACGAGGAGTCTACAGCATGAAGCGTTCCTCTCATTTCCTTCTTGGCGGGTTTGTTTTTATAACAACCTTGTTTCTTGCCTTGTGCATTGCTGGACTATGGTGGGCGGCTTATGAGTTCAAAAAGCCGGGGCCTCTTGCGGAGACAGTAACGGTTGAAATCTTGCGGGGTTCTAATGTCGGCGGCGTGGCCGATACGCTCAGCCACCCAAGGGTCATCGATAAACCCTTTCTTTTTAAATATACGGCCATCGCTTTGGGGAAACATAGAACCCTGAAAGCCGGGGAATATGAATTTTCTCCCCATATCTCCATGAAGGATGTTCTCGATAAAATTGAAAAAGGCGATGTGCTTAAACGCCGCGTTACAATACGCGAAGGATTGACCAGTTTTGAGGTCGAACAGATCGTTTCACAAATTAAAAATCTTAAAATCGTGCGCGTTGAAATTCCGGCGGAAGGAACACTTTTGCCCGAAACATACGATTATAAAACAAATGAAACCAATGAAGATGTTTTGAACCGCATGCAAAAATCCATGACGGAGACGATCGAGGAATTATGGCCGAAACGCGATGCCGATCTTCCTTTTTCTAGCCAACAAGAAGCTGTTGTCCTTGCCTCCATCGTTGAAAAGGAAACAGGTGTCGCCAGCGAAAGAAAACGGGTGGCTGGCGTGTTTATCAATCGCCTGCGCCGAGGCATCGCCCTGCAAACAGACCCCACCGTCATTTATGCCCTGACGGGCGGAAAGCCGAAGAACGAGGGAACCGGGCCTTTGGGGCGGCGATTGCTGAAAAAAGACCTTGAATTCGATTCGCCCTATAATACGTACCTGCATTCCGGCCTGCCGCCGGGGCCGATTGCCAATCCGGGGCGCGCCGCCATCGAAGCCGTGCTGCACCCGGAAAAACATGATTTCATTTATTTTGTCGCCGATGGAACGGGCGGGCATATTTTCGCCTCAACCCTCGCCGAGCACGAGAAAAACGTCGCGGCATGGCGGAAAATACGCCGCGAACAGGATTAACTATTCTTTATCCGTGTCTTTATTATTGATTGGGCGACTATATGTTCCGCCGCCAGACGATCCGCCCAGTCCCGGCCCACCCATACGGGGCGCATGTGTCGGTGTTCCAATTTTATGCACATTCTCCAGCGCATGACGACGCGCCAGATGCGGGGCAAATTTCAAGGCCGTGGGGCTGGCATCGCCGAGAATACAGCCCATTTTCCCCTCATCGCCTAGATCGTCGCGGTGGACGGGCTGGCCGGCGGTACAACGCGTGACAAAATAATTAAATGCCTGAAGAGGGTTGGATGCCTCGCGCACGTTTCGTAAGGCTTCACCGCGATAGGGATCATCGAGAAACATCAAGGGAACCTGATAGGCCTGCGCGATATTACCGTTCTTGACCGCGCCCACATGAATTCTGGCACAGGCGTCCATCAGGGCGAAAAACTCGCCCTCTACTGGGATGTTCAATTCTGTATAATCAGAATCCGCATATTCGAGGGTCAAAATGCCTGTCTGGGTGTCCAGCAAAACGCCAATCGCCTTTTTCACGAGGTTTTCCCCCGCAATCAAGCCGCATTCACCATCATTTGATAGAAGAAGATCAATATCCATTGCTTATTATACCTGTATGAGGTCGTTGCGTTCCTGATATAAGCTATTTTACCAGATAAAAGTTCAGGGCAGAAACATAGAATAAAATGTGCGGTTTTACAGGATTTATTTCACTTTCTTCACAGCCAGGGGCGCATGATCTCCGGGCGGCGGGTCTGGCGATGGCCGCGACGTTGCGCCACCGGGGGCCGGATGATGACGGGCTTTGGCTGGATGATAGCATTCCCCTCCTCTTCGCATTCCGGCGTTTATCCATTCTCGATCTATCCCCTCTCGGGCATCAACCGATGCGCTCTTTCTCCGGCCGTTATCATATTGTTTTCAACGGCGAGATTTATAATTTCGTGGCTCTGCGCGAGGAGCTTGAACAAGAGGGGGTGCGCTTTCAGGGGCGAAGCGATACCGAAGTTCTTTTGTCCGCGATTGAAGTTTGGGGTTTAAACAGGACACTACAAAAAATAAGCGGCATGTTTGCCTTTGCCCTCTGGGACAAACAAGACCGCACGCTTCATTTTGCCCGCGATCGGTTTGGAAAAAAACCGCTTTATATCGGCTGGGCGGGAGATGCACTGGTTTTCGGGTCAGAGCTTAAAGCCCTTCGCGCTCATCCCGCGTTCAAAGCGGAGATTGATATATCGGGGCTTAACCTGTTCCTGACATACGGTTATATCCCCTCGCCTGCGTGCATTTATAAAAATGTCTGGAGCCTTCCGGCCGGGAACCGCCTAACGCTGGATACACGGTCTTTAAAAACTGGAGACTTGCTTCCTTCGAGGATGGAGGCCTATTGGCGTCCTCTTCATGCACTTCAGGAGGCGAAGGCACGTGCCGTCAATCCTGATGAACACGAAGTCGTCGATCAATTTGAACTTCTTCTTAAAAGCTGCGTGCGCGACCGGATGGTTTCAGATGTTCCACTCGGGGCGTTTTTATCCGGCGGAATAGACAGCTCTAGTATTGTTTCCTTGATGCAAACTCTTTCGGCACGTCCTGTCAAAACCTATACGATTGGCTTCCGCGAAGATGGATTTGACGAAGCCTCGCACGCGAAACAAATAGCAGCGCATCTGGGGACGGATCACCATGAGATTTATCTTGGCGCAGAAGATGCTTTTAACATTATTCCGCGATTGCCGGATATTTACGATGAACCCTTTGCCGATATGTCGGCGATTCCAACCTTCCTTGTCTCTCAGTTTGCGCGGCGCGATGTCACGGTTGCCCTTTCTGGGGATGGCGGCGATGAAATGCTGGGCGGTTATGTCCGCCATATTTTGGGGCCAAAACTCTGGAACAGTGCCCGGCTGATCCCCCTGCCCTTGCGGAAAATGATGGGTTTTGCGGCGACGCGCCTGTCACCGGAGCAATGGGACAGATTTGTTAAAAGCCCGCCGCATTTTGGATCAAGCGTTCACAAGATGGCCGGATTACTCGGCCTCACATCAGAATCGGCTGTTTATCAATCCTTGGTCAGCACATGGGCAGAGTCTCCCGCTTGTCACAAAAATATTTCAGAATCGTTTTTAACGGATGGCGGTTATGCCCCGCCCAGTGGATTGTCTTTCTCGGAAAAGATGATGTATCTCGATACGATGTTTTACCTGCCCTATGACATTCTGACCAAAGTTGATCGCGCCAGTATGGCGGCTTCGCTGGAGGCACGCGCCCCGCTTCTGGATACGCGCATTTATGACTTCGCATGGTCATTGCCCCTCAACTATAAAATACGCGACGGGCGTGGAAAATGGTTGCTACGGCAGGTTTTAAAACGTCATGTCCCAGAATCCCTGTTTGACAGACCTAAACAAGGATTCAGCGTTCCCGTCGGCGCGTGGCTGCGCGGGCCACTTAGAGAATGGGCGGAGGATCTTCTTTCTGAAGCGCGTTTAAACAACCATGGGCTTCTTGATGCCGCGCCGATCCGCGCCGCATGGCGGGCGCATCTGGACGGCAAGGGGAAACACGGTCAAAAACTCTGGACTATTCTGGTATTTCAGGCGTGGCATGCCAGATGGATGGAGCGGTAAATGACCGGAGAAAAGAAAATTCTTTATATTCTTGCCGAGGTCAGCGATTTTTGGTCATCGCGCCTTCCCCTCGCGCTTGCGGTTCAAGATAAGGGCTATACGGTTTATGTTGCCGCGCCCGGCGCATCCCTTGATGATAAAATGACCTCTTACGGATTCCAGGGGATCGATCTTCCACCTGCGCCGAGGGGGTTTTCTCTGGCGGCGGTTGTAAAAACCCTGCTGACGATACGGTCAATTTTGAAACGGGAAACACCGAATATTTCTCATATCTTTACCCTAAAATATTCCTTTTTCGCCGGGCTGGCGGCGTTGGGATTAAGAAACTCTAAAATAATTTTTACTATCGCCGGGCTTGGTTATCTTTTTTCTGGAGAAGGAACAAAATCAAAAATACTTCTTTTCCTTCTGACTCCTTTCTTAAAATTTTCTCTGCGTGGAACGGGGAAATTTCTGATCTTTCAAAACCCGGATGATATGCGCGTTATGATCGATAATAATTTTGTTTCTCCTGAAAATTGCGTTCTTATCCGTGGATCGGGCGTTGATCTAGAAAAATTTTCACCGAATAATAATACGCAGGAACAGCCGCCGCTTGTGCTGATGCCCACCCGCCTTGTACGCGACAAGGGGCTTTCTGTGTTTATCGAGATGGCTCAAATCCTTACGGCGCGCGGGGTTGAGGCTCAATTTCAGATCGCAGGCGGTGTGACCGATCATAACCCGCTTGCGATTTCCAAAGACGAAATGGAGCGCATGGTGGCGCATACACCCGTGGAATGGATCGGCAAGGTTCCGGATATGCCCGCGCTTTATGCCCGCGCCAGCCTTATCGTTTATCCTTCGTGGTATGGCGAGGGAATCCCTCGGGTTTTGCTGGAAGCGGCGGCGATGGGAAAACCTTGTGTTACCACCGATCATCCCGGATGCCGTGAAGCTGTTTCCCACAATGATAACGGCCTTCTTGTTCCTGTTAAAAACGCGCAGGCAACGGCAGAGGTCGTTGAAAAACTTCTCAAAAATCCTTCCTTGCGTGAAACCATGGGAAAACGGGGGCGGCAGAAAGCCGAGGCAGAATTTGATGTTCACCTGATTGTCCGGGAGACTTTGGCTCTCTACAAACTTTGACTTTTTATTCGAATTCTGGCCTACTGAACGCATGGATAAAAATAGTAACAGTCTTGTTGGAAAACTTCTTCTTGCCATGCCGGGTATGGGCGACCCGCGTTTTTATCGCGCCGTTATTTTCATGTGCGCGCATGACGACAAAGGGGCGATGGGTCTTGTTATCAATCATACGCTGGCGGGTGTCGAATTTAAAAACCTTCTCGAGCAACTCAGTTTTTCATCCGACATCAAAATTGATTTAAGCAAATTTTCCATTCCCGTCATGGCTGGCGGGCCGGTTGAGGGCGCGCGCGGGTTTATCCTCCATTCCCATGATTTCAAGCAACGCGATACCATGGCCGTTGGCGATGACTACGCCATTACCGGAACGATTGAGGCGTTGAAAGATATTGCCACCGGACATGGACCCAATCGCCTTCTGTTCCTGCTTGGTTATGCGGGATGGGGGCCGGGGCAACTGGATAAAGAAATTCAGGATAATGCTTGGTTGGTCGTCGATCCCGATCCCGCCCTTATTTTTGATGCGGTTCCTGAGGAAAAATGGGTGCGCGCCATTCAAAAACTTGGCGTTGATCCGGCCATGCTTTCATCTCAATCAGGACGGGCTTAAGACGGCGCGTTACGCCCTCAAGCGTTCCTTAATTTTATCAAAGCTTTCGAGATTGCTGAGAGGCCCCAGCGCGGACACGGTTGGATTTGTTACAAAAATGCGGCTGGCCGCTCTTTTGACCGCGGCTTCGTCCACAGCGTCGATCGATTC
>JBASFN010000001.1:0-5700 GCA_049653045.1 Alphaproteobacteria bacterium | reverse complement strand
ATCATACCCATCGACATCAATATTGAGGCCGTAACAAGGTCGATAATCAGAAACGGCATGAACAGCATGAACCCGATTTCAAAGGCGCGGCGCAATTCGGAAATCATAAAGGCGGGAATGACGACTTGAATCGGCGTGGCCATCGGGTCTTTGGGGGCTTCCGTTTTGGTGAGGCCGATAAAAAGATTGAGGTCTTTCTCCCGCACGTGATGCAGCATGAAGGTTTTGAACGGCACGATCCCGCGCTCGAACGCCTCCACCTCGTTGATCTCGTTATTCATCAGGGGGACGAAGGCGGTTTTGTAGGCGGCCTCGAATGTGGGGGTCATAATGAACAGTGTCAGGAACATGGCGAGGGAAATCATCACCGTGTTGGGCGGCGTTTGTTGAATGCCGATGGCGGTGCGGAGGAAAGACAGAACGACAATCACCCGCGTGAACGAGGTCATCATAATGAGGATCGAGGGTGCGAGGGATAAAACGGTGAGGAGGATGACCATTTGCACCACACGCCCCGTGACGGAGCCATCGCCGCCCGCGCCGAGGTCGAGATTCACCGACTGGGCAAGGGCAGGTGCGGCAGAAAAAAGAAAAATCACCGCAGAGGCGCAGAGGGCGCAGAGGTAAAAAAATATGTCATTGCGAGGAGTGTAGCGACGAAGCAATCCAGAAATCGTCAAGACACCGGATTGCTTCGCCTTCGGCTCGCAATGACGGATGGGGGCGGGGTTATATTTTCTGGTCATCGGCTATTGGCTCCATATCGTTCTTCACCACAGTCTCCCCGTTCGGCCCTAAAATGACAAGATGTTGTTTGTCGTCGCACTGGAGGATGACGGCGCGGCGGCGGGCGTCCAGCGTCAGGGATTCGATGAGTTTCAGCCGACGTTTATTTTGCGGCGTATTCGGCACGCCCGGCATGCCGACTTTTTTCATTATCAGGGACAGCCCGCCCATCAGGGCAACGACGAAGGCGAGAGCGGCCAGCATCCGGACAATCTGGGGGAGGTCGTGCCAGCCGGTCATGGTCAGTGCATCCCTTGTATGCGGTTTTGATATGTTTTGATGGCGAAGGCCAGTTCATCGAGTTTTAAGATTAACCGTGCAATCGGTTGTTTGAGAGTGGCGGCGCGTGCAGGCTCGGCGGATTGCGCGGCGGTGCAGGCCTCGACGATGTCTTTGTTCAGCGCGGTGAAATCGACGATGTGATTCGACTCGACCTTGTGAATGGCCGATTCAACTTCTTCGATCAGGGTTTCGATTTTGTCTTCAAGGGGCATCATGTCTGGGTATCATCTTTAGCATGGGAGAGGGCGGCATCAAATGGATTCGGTGCGCCGTTTGCCCGGTAGACATAAGAGAGAATTTCCGCAACGGCCATAAACGCCTCGGTCGGGATGGGGCTGTCGAGTTCGATCTTGGCCAGCATTTCGGCCAGTGCTCTGTCCTCCCGCACATGGATGCCGTTTTGATAGGCTAGTTGCAGGATCTTCTCGGCAATTTCTCCCCGTCCGGCAGCAACAACCTCGGGCGTTGCGCCTTTTTCGCCGCTATATTCCAGGGCGACAGCGGTCTTGTTTTTAGGAATTTTCTTTATATTTAAAAGGCTTAGGAGGTCGCTGGGGGTAATTTTCCGGCCATCGTCATATTCATCTACCATTGGCACGCTTCCTGCAAATCTTTCCCTGTAGGTTAGGAATAATACAAGGTTTTCAGACCATGACGACACAAAATATCGCCCTTTTTAAAGCTCTCGGCTCCAAAATGGATTATTTGAGCCAGCGTCAGCGCGTGATTTCGCAAAATATAGCCAACGCCGACACCCCCGATTACAAGCCGCAGGATTTAAAGCCTGTCGATTTTGGCACGGTGTTGAAAAGCGTCACCCAATCCGGATCTGTTACCATCAACGCAACCAACCCGATGCATGTCGGGTTTGAAGGAAAAGTCGCCGATCCGAAAGAGGCAAAACAAAAACAGGTTTATGAAGTCGCTCCTGATGGCAACTCGGTCATCATGGAAGAGCAGATGCTGAATTCCAACCAGACCATCATGGATTATAATTTGATGACCAGCCTCTATCAGAAAAATATCCAGATGATGAAAATCGCCATCGGCGCACAATAAAGGGAGCATAGGCCATGAGCAGTGATATTCTGAATGCAATGAAAATCTCGGCGATGGGCATGAAGGTGCAGGGAACGCGCCTTCGTGTTATCACGGAAAACGTCGCCAATGCGGACACTACGGGATTAACCCCCGGATCGGAGCCGTTCCACCGCCAGACCATCACGTTCAAGAATGTTTTGGATAAAAAGTTAGGTGTTGGGCTGGTTGAAGTGGATAAAATTGCCGAGGACAGGAATACTCCGTTTCCGCTCAAATTCATGCCAGACCACCCGGCCGCGAACGAGCAAGGCATGGTGAAAATGCCCAATATCAACGCTTTGATCGAGATTATGGACGTGCGCGAGGCACAACGGTCGTATGAGGCTAATTTGGGGATGATTGAACAGGCTCGGACAATGGCGTTAAGGACTATCGATTTACTCCGGGCATAAGCGTATAATGGGATAAGGAGATATGTATGACTATCGGTAAAATGATCGATCCTAACCTCGCCGCCAGTGCCTATGGCAACACGCAGGCTCTTTCGAAAAAAGCGGGAATGCCGGCAGAGGAGGGCGTTTCGTTCTCTGATTTCCTGAAGGAAAAAGTTACCGATACGCTCGATACCATCAAGGCCAGCGAAAAGGCGTCCGCGCAGGCCGTAACCGGTGAGGCCGATCTGACCGATGTCGTTCAGGCCGTGAGTGCCGCCGAATTAACCCTTCAGACCGTTGTTGCCGTCCGCGATCGCCTTATTTCCGCTTATCAGGAAATTATGAGGATGCCGATATAGTGATAAGTTGTAAGTGTTAAGTGATTAGTGTTACTTTTCACTTATGGCTTGGGACTTATGGCTTGAAAAATGACCGAAACTGAGATTCTCGATATAGCCCGCGAGGCACTTTTAATTTCAATCAAAATTGGTGCGCCTATTTTGTTGATCGGCTTGGTTGTTGGCGTGTCGATTGCGCTGGTGCAGGCTCTCACGCAGATTCAGGAAATGACCCTTGTTTTCGTGCCCAAGATTTTGGCCATTTTTTTGGCGATGTTTATGTTCCTGCCGTGGATGATGACTGTGCTGGTCGATTTTATGCATGAGCTTGCGGATAAGATGATCGGCGCGGGGTAGGGTTTTTAACGGTTACAATCCGCAAACAAGGCCTTGTAATTTGACATCTGTCCAAGAAATTTTATTGGATTCAGTTACTGCTGCTTGAAGTTTTTTCTCTATATCTTCCGGTTCAAGTTTTGAATCAAACGGCCCAATACGGACTCCGTTGCCGTCCATCTTTTTTGCAGTTGCAGAGCTAACTCCCCTAGTTGCCGTATTAACAACATTGAATGCGAGATCTATATCTGTGCAGTTATTGAAATGGACGCTGTATAACAATTTTTATGCACCTTAAGCTATTTAATATAACACCAATGCACATCTTATAGAAAACAAGTTTAAGAAAAGCAATAGGGATTTTTGAGGGTATGGACGGTATGGGGATGTCGTGACGTTGGGGCTTTCCCTTAAGGGAAGTGGCGGGTAACCTAGAGGAATGAACTCCCTTATCGAAACATTTCTGGCGACGATGGTTCTTGCGTTTATGCTGACCTTCGTGCGGATGGGAACGGCGGTGATGATTATGCCGGGCTTGGGCGATTCGTTCGTGCCGGAGCGCATTCGGTTGATGATCGCGCTGGGGCTTAGTTTTGTATTGTTTCCCATGACGATGAAATATATGCCAAACCCTGTGCCGGGGACGTTTATGCTCTTTTCCCTGATTGTCATGGAATTTTTGATCGGCGTGTTTTTTGGCACGGTAGCGCGGATTTTTATGATGGCGCTGGATACGGCCGGTATGGTGATTTCTTCCTCCTCTGGCCTTGCCAACGCGCAGGTATTTAATCCGTCGATGGCCACGCAAGGATCGCTCGTCGGTGCGTTTTTGTCTGTGACGGGCGTGCTGGTTTTATTTGCCACTGATTTGCATCATTTGTTGATCGGCGGTCTCTTGGAAAGTTATGAGTTGTTCCCCGTCGGGCAGGTTCCCGATACGGGCAGCATGGCCGAGATGATGGCGCGTACGGTGTCGGCCAGTTTTGCGATTGGTGTTAAAATTGGTGCGCCGTTTATTGTTTTAACGCTTTTGATTTATGTTGGGATGGGCGTTCTTTCCCGCCTGATGCCGCAGATACAGGTTTTTATGCTGGCGTTACCGCTTCAGATTCTTCTTTCCGTTATTACGATCTCGCTGGTTCTTTCCGCCATATATATGTATTGGGCACTCCAGTTTGAGGAGGGTATGGTGTTTTTTCTCAAGGCGGCAGGCTAGGCCATGGCAGACGAAGACCAGCCGGACGATTCCCAGAAAACCGAAGACCCCACGCCCAAAAAGCTGGAGGAGGCGCGAAAAAAAGGGCAGGTCGCTCTCTCCCGTGAGATGAACAACTGGGTGATGCTGACCGCCGGGACGATTGTGATTGCGTCGTTTTCCGGCGCGATATTTCGTGACCTGACCGTGTTGATGCAGGCTTATATCGAGCACTCCCATGATATGCCCGGTGTTCCCGGGGGGCTGAATACGGTTCTGGGTAGCGGCCTGAAAAAAGTTTTGCTGATTATGGCTCTGCCGTTTGCATTTTTGATGCTGGCGGCGTTTCTTTCTCCGTTTCTTCAGGTGGGGCCTTTGTTTGCGCCGGAAATTATCAGGATGGATTTCGGAAAAATTTCTCCGATCAAGGGGTTTTCACGCCTTTTCTCCATGCGCTCGGTTATCGAGTTCGTTAAAGGGATCGTCAAGATTGTTGTTATCGGCTTTGTCGGGTTTTTGATTCTGTATCCCTATTTTGGGCAGTTGGAACATATGATCGGCCAGCCGATCGAGATGATGATGTCGGAAATGAAGACGTTGGTTATTCGGTTAATGATCGGCGTTTTGATTGTCTTGATGGTGATTGCCGTTGTTGATCTGGTCTATCAGCGTTTCGAGCATTACAAAAAAATGCGGATGACTAAACAGGAAATGAAGGACGAATATAAACAGTCCGAGGGCGATCCCCATGTGAAGGCGCGGTTGCGGCAGGTCAGAGCCGAACGCGCCCGCCAGCGTATGATGCAGTCCGTCCCCCGTGCCGATGTCGTTATCACCAACCCGACGCACTATTCGATTGCGCTGGAATATAAGCCCGACAAGATGGACGCGCCCGTCTGTATCGCCAAGGGCGTGGACGATGTTGCCTTGCGGATTCGTGAAATCGCCAAGGAGAATAATATTATTCTCTATGAAAATAAGCCTTTGGCTCGTGCCTTGTACGATACGGTCGATCTGGACGAAGTTATCCCGACGGAGCATTTCAAAGCCGTGGCCGAGGTCATTTCTTACGTCTTTAAGCTGAGGGGGACGCTGAAACCATAGTTTGATAACCGCGCTTGATCTCTATCCTTGCACGTTCATTTATGGCATTTTAGAGGCATTATGGATCATTCGGAATTTATTGCCAGACATCACCGTAATGCCCAGCCTGCACCCCTTGCGCCGGGCAGGGCGGGCGATACGCAGTCGTGGGGGTGTATTATTGTGTTGGGGGTGTTTACGCAGG